>DASXNJ010000178.1:0-6188 GCA_036495145.1 Puia sp. | reverse complement strand
TGATCTGGAATTCCCGTTCGCTGACATCATTGTGCAAACAGTAACCGGCAATATAATCCAGGGCCTCTGACTCGTTTATATAAGACGCTTTTTTTGCCATCACGATGGCCAGTTCCACTTCCCAATCGGTTTTTTTTGAGTTTTTCGGAATGATGATGGGATCAAAAGGGCCGCAAAGTGCAGTGGTCGATTTTAAAAATATAACAGGTTCAACAGGCGGTTGCGCCTTGGTTTCCCTGGCATGGTCGGCAAAGTTAAGACCGATGCATACGATTTTAGAAGGCCTCGCGATCGGGCTGCTAAGTTCTACGGGATCTTCCAGCTTTTTCAGGTCCTGTTTGTATTGCTCCAGGAATTTTTTCAACCGGAGAATGCCCCCGGTTTCAAAAAAGTGCTCATTATAATCCTCTTTAAATGCCGAGACATCATAATATGTGCTATTAATGATCACTCCCGGAAGCGTTTTTCCTGCCTGCCTGTATCTGATAAGTTTCATGATAGAATTTTTGCGGTTGTGGTTGACTGCTGGCGGTTGACGGTTGGCTGTTGAAGGTTGACGGTTGACAGTTGACGGTTAACGGTTGACGGTTGACGGTTGACGGTTGACGGTTGACGGTTGACCGTGAAACGGAGTTCAAACTAAGAAATATTAGCCGTAATCTGAAGCCTAAAACCGGGTCGCCTGCTTTAGCCAAAGCCGGAAAATTTGATAAAGGGCTCTTAACGAACACATTTTTTTGATAAAACAACTTAAATAGGCTTGATAGCTACAAACGACTTGACAGCCTGCTGGGCCGTTTGGGGTAGATAGTAAAGAATGTTAGTTTTAATTGGTCAAAGCGGGCCTTTCAGGGCCTTGCTTTTATTATGCCTATATTTACCTGAATCATAAACATTTTACAGTGGCACCAAAATCAAAAACAGCCGTCCCGTCCGGAGAAACCGAACCGGAGGCAGTAAAAGCAGTCGCAGCAAAACCGCCGGCAAAACGGAAGTCCCCTGCTAAAATTTCTGTGTCAAAAATATTTCCGGAAAAAGAAATTCCCATGGCGCAGATTGAAAAAACCAATGTGGATCATCACATGGCAAAAAAGTATCTGACCAAATACCTCGACCGCGAGCTGACACCAGCGGATATTGACAAGGCAACGATCATCAAGAAATCTGATTCAATCAGTTATCTGAAGTATGGTGGAAAATTCCTGGGTACCATGACCAAAACCATTTATCAAACGCCAGAGCAGAAAAAGGCCGGTAAAGGGATAGGTGTAAAAATGGAATTCAAACCAAAATAATCTATACAGATACGCGCGACCATTCATATTTTTCGGCATGCTTTGCCGGTGGAATGGGTTTATCATGCGCTTCGGCCCACATTTTTGTAAAACAGGCCCCAAAGTAAAATATAAAGGAAGAATAGAACACGAATAACAACAGTAAAACGGAAGAAGTGGATGCACCGTAGATTGTCTGCATACTGCTGTATGACAATAACCACTGCAATATTAATTTCCCGATTGTAAAGAGAAACCCGGTAAAAAAGGCACCTGCGATGACCATTTTCCATGTGGGCCTCGCATCCGGTAAAAACTTAAATAACATAGAAAACCAAACCGTTACCATCAGGAGCAGTATGATTTCGCGTACAAAGCTTTTCGCCAGCACGCCATGCTCTATCACCGGCCCATTGGCAGTTTTCTGAACCAGGTCAAGACCCCCTTCTGCCAACAGGACAACGAGGAATAAAACACCCGCAACCAGGATGACCAGGAAGGATTTTACCCGGATCAGAAGGTTGAACCGGAATCCCATTTTTTTGACCGTTCTGATATTCCAAAGCTGGTTTAAGGAATCTTTGATCACTTTCAATAAGGTGGTTGCCACGAAGATTAAAAAAAGGAAACCCAAAGTAGCTTCGTACCAATTTCTAAAAAGTAGCCTTACGTTAAAAAGCGTTTTGTGTAATTCAACCGCCGTATTCCTGCCGACGACTTCACCCAGATTACTAAATAATTGCCGGCTCATAAAACGGGGACTTAGCAAGAGCCCGAAAACCTGGATCAGAATGATCAAAACGGCTGGCAGTGCAAAGGTGGTAAAAAAAGCAGTGGCACCTGCCATTCTCAACGGGTCATTCTTTTTGAATTCTTCAAAAGATTTGCGAAGCAGGGTAAGAATATTTATCCTTATACGGGCAGCCATTATCTGGTATTTGTGATTGAATAAATATAAATAAATAAAAAAGAGGGCCAATGGCCCCCTAAGATATATAAGTCCCCGTTAGACTGTTTCGTATTACCGGCTGGATATTATTCAGTGGCAGGTGTTTCCGGTGCAACAGGCTTTTGTCCGCCGTAACAGCCTCTTTTCCAATTTTGTTTGAATTGCTGTCTTTCTTCCGGCGACATGTTAAACCATTTATTTCTCATTTCTTCCATTTCACGCCGGTTGTGACCACGACCCCTCCAGCCCGGCTTGCCTGGAAAACCTCCAAATAATATTCTTGATAAAAGAAAAAGGCCCAGTGCCTGCCAGAAATTTATAATTGCTATTGGAAAAATAACAGCCAGTATATTATTCCAAAGCGCCATAATGATAAAGCCCAGGGGAACAAGGACTGCGAATATAAAAAGGAGAAAAAGGATAAAACGGGGAAATCTTGAATGTATCATTGTATTTTATTTAGTAGTTTTTTAATGCGTCATGCAGAACGGCGAGTTTCTCCCGCAGATAAATAACAGCATAACGTTTTCTTGAAATCAGTGTATTAACAGGAATATGAGTTTCATCGGATATTTGTTTAAATGGAATGCCATCCAGTTCGTTCAGAACAAAAGCCTGTTTTTGTTCTTCGGGTAATTCATTCAAAGCCTCCTTCAGGGCCTCCTGAAAAAGATTTCTTAAATAAACAGTTTCGGGATTAGATGAGTCATCCATCAGGATATCCATCCACTCACCCATTTCAGGGTCCTCCGCATTTGAAAAGAGAAAATCGGTTGCGAGGGGTTGTTTTTTACGTTTGCTGTCAATGATTTTGTTCCTTGCTACCGTAAAAAGCCATGAGGCCACCTGATCGATCGGCTCTTTGTTTCCCAGAAACTGATAGAAAACATCCTGCAGAATATCCTCCGCATCAGCTTCGTTGGTAACTCTTTTACGGATAAATCCCAATAACCGTCTGCTATAATCTTTTACGATGGCAGATATGGAATTTGCTTTTGAATCGGTCATCTGGACTTGTATCGTTTCTGCCTGCGCCATGCTATAATGGGGTAGACGAATAAGAAAGACTTATATTTTAAAATCCCAGGAAATACCCAAATGTTTTTGAAAAGCTGCAACAGGAACTTTTCCTGATGGGGGCAATTTTGTCCACTTTTCTCTTTCAGGAAACCGGAACAGAATCCCCAACTGTTAAAAATAGACATACTAACAGAAAATGCTTCGGAAGGCACAGTGTTTGAAACAATTAGTTTATAAAATTGATCTATTATGAAACACACAAATCAGGAAGATTCCACAAGGAATCAGACAGGGGCAAGAGATCAGCAAAGAAAATCTGGTAATTCCCAGACCGGCGACAGAAATGATGGTACCGGGCAGCAAAACAAAGAAGGGAAAAAGGATCCTTCCGCCAAACACGGAAGCGATCAGTCCAACTGGCAAAACGATAAAAAAGGAAATAAGAAATAGCAGCACGATACCTTGCTGAAAAACCTGCCGGACGGCAGGTTTTTTCTTTTACAGACAACTGTCAATTTCACATTTATCTTTGCTATCAAGGTCATTATCAGGAGTATGCGATTTACACTTTTCGGGTTAATTATATAAATATTATGATTTTTGTCGTTAAATTTGCAGCCCGAATTATATAGACCGACCCATAGAACGATTAGCGTAATAATCCTAGCTGAAAAAAAGGTTTGCTTGCCGTCTGGATTATTACAATTCAAATTCAAAGATGAAACCCAATTCCAATAGAGCGACCGGAAATGCTTTAAATCAACTATTAACACCGGCTGATAAACATTCTTCAACATCTGCCAATCGATTCATCGAAGAGAAAGAACTTTCCGATCTGATCATCAATTGCCTTCCCGGCATTTTTTATCTGCAGGATCACACCGGAAAATACCTGCGATGGAATCTTAATTTCGAAAAAGCTACCGGTTACAGCAGGGAAGAGATAAAGAAAATTCATCCCCTGGAATTTTTTGACCCGTCTGATCATGACAAAATGAACATGGCAACCCGGAAGGTTTATAAAGAAGGATATAACGAAACGGAGGCAGAAATAGTTACAAAAAATGATGACCGCAAGCTTTATTACCTGAATGGAATTTCGGTTATATATGAGGGAAAACTTTGTTTGCTGGGTACCGGAATCGACCTCACAGAAAGAGAAAGAGCACAACGGGAGATAAAGAATAATGAACAAAAATACCGATCACTTTTTGAACAGGCTTCGGATCCGATTCTGGTCACTGATTTTAAAGGCAATTTCACCGAAGTAAATGGCAGCTTCTGCAAATTATTCGGATACACGAAAAAGGAGCTGCTGCGCATGAACGTCACTTCATTGATCTGTCCGGTTCAGCTCAGTGAGAAACCCATGCGCAATGATCTGCTGATGAAGGGCAAGCATCTTTTCAGTGACCGGATCATGGTTCATAAGGATGGTTCTCTGATAGAAACGGAAGCCAATCTTAAGAAATTTGGCGAGGACAGGATCATGGGAATCGTTCGTGACGTAACTGAAATCAGGAAGTTGCAAAGGGCGATAGAGCAGGAAAAAATGGATCAGATCGACCAGGAACAAAAAAAGATTACCCGGGCGGTCATTAAAGCTCAGGAAAGAGAACGAAATTTTATTGGAAAGGAACTGCACGATAATGTAAATCAGCTCCTGTCCAGTACCAGAATGTGTTTGAGCACGGCTAAACTAACACCTGCGGGGAAAAAGGATTTTGTAGACAAGTCCATCCGGCTGATCGATGCAACTATTTTTGAAATCCGTGTGCTCAGCCGGAAACATGTTACTCCTTTAAAAGGGTTTGATTTAAAGGATCAGATACAATCCATGCTTAAAATCATGGAGGAAGGTATTGGATTTAAAGTTTCATTTGATTACACCTTACCCGACCATCTCGATATATTGGATGATTTAAAACTCAATATTTACAGAATAATACAGGAACAGCTCAATAACGTTTATAAACATGCGTCCGCCTCACGTGTTCAGATAAAAATGTTCGCGGAGGCTAAATGGATACATGTTTTGATTCATGATAATGGTATTGGATTCGAAATGGGCATTAAGAAAAATGGTGTGGGCATTGTAAATATTGTCAATCGCGTGGAATCTTTTAACGGTAAAGCAAGTTTTGAAACGACTCCGGGTACGGGCAGCAAACTGGAGATACGTATTCCCATGGTTTCAAGGACCAGAGAGCTTTCTTAAAAGCCTAACGCCTAACGCTTAACGCTTAACGCCCAACGCCTAACGCTTAACGCCTAACGCTTAACGCTGATCGCTAAAATAAAAAAACCTGTACGAGGCAGGTTTTCTTCAAAAGATTATTATTGTTACTTCATAAAACCCTGGGCCTGGAGTTCTGTC
Organism: Puia sp.; assembly: GCA_036495145.1. Taxonomy (GTDB): domain Bacteria; phylum Bacteroidota; class Bacteroidia; order Chitinophagales; family Chitinophagaceae; genus Puia. The sequence continues at coordinate 568 of DASXNJ010000178.1, read as the reverse complement.
ACCAGCATTTTTGTATATTTTTTGCTTGCCTTCTCAATATCTCCTGGATTCACCACTTTAGATTGCATGGAGACCAACATCTTTTCGTTGTTGGCATTAAATAAATTGCTTTCTATGAAATACGTTTTGTCCGTTTCATAATAACCGGGAGAATAGTAGGCAGGACTGTATGCATAGTATCCGCCATACGTATATCCATATCCGGAGTAGGGAGCGAATCCGCCGGAATAAGTGCCCGGTACATAGTGGGTTTGTTCTGTCTGATTCACAACTGCCACGGTAAATATACCATCGCATCCGAGATCGCGGATTGCTTTCAGTAAAACTTCTGTTTTTGGTAATTTGTCAGCGGTGATGATGGGGCCGAAAGCGTCGATGCTTTTAACTGTTTTTATTCCTTTGGCATTTGCAGCGTTCGCCAGGTCATTTTCAATACTCACCTGGGCTTCATAATTCTGGGTCATCACGAAAATGAAAATCTTGTGTTTACCGGGATTGGGAACTGGCTTTTCATCCGGATTTACCCAGGTCGCCATGATCCGCATGGAAGAATTGGAACAGGAACAGA
>DASXNJ010000177.1:0-10076 GCA_036495145.1 Puia sp. | reverse complement strand
CAATTAAGAATATGGCATTTAATCCGGCCAGCCTGTCCGTAACAGCGGGCGCGACCGTAACATGGACTAACAGTGATACAACTATACATACCGTTACAGCCGATGATGGTAGTTTTAACAGTGGCAATATTGCTATTGGCGCAACCTATTCCAGGGTATTTAATACAGCAGGAACTTTCTCCTATCATTGTACGATACATCCCGAAATGACCGGAAAAGTCATGGTTACCGGCAGCACCAGCGGAGGAGGGTATTAAGTGCACATTCGAATTTGAAATAGTAATACGTTTGTACGAAAGATCCCCCGGCTGAGGAAAATTCGGAGGGTCGTACTATCGAAGTATGACCTTCCGTTTTTCGTTTTGATCCACAAGGCTGGTACGCGTATCCCTCTGTGGTTATCATAGTCAGTGAGCCTGTTTTATTTCTGATCCGTCTGACCTGCAGAATAATACCTGAGTTCAATCAGATCAGTGGGTACGGGTTTGGAATTCCATTCTGAATGAATGAACAATGCGGCGCCCAATGCAGTTGCCTGTGCCATTGATGCTGCAAATACTTCCATCTCGGGAAAAGCGATGGCGAGTAAATGCATGTACATGCTGTTTCGACCAAAACCGCCGTCTACAAATATTCTTTTTACTTCGGAGCTGTTTATGACAAGACGGGTGGAAAGAATCTGCAGACTGACCAGGTCTGAAATGAGCTGGTGATAAGCTTCGGTATCTGTTTTGAAGTCCGCCAGATTTCTTTTGCTGAAAGGAAAACCATCAGCTAACGAAAGTGATACCGGCGACTTTGATCGCAGGCTCTTCATGATTTCAGGATCAAAAACCATATCTCTGTATCTGATGATATCCTGGTTGAAGTGCTCTGCGATTCTTTTCACCTGCAGTTCATGTTCGTGCCCCGCATGCAAACGGGAAGCTTTTACCGGTTCTCCTGAATATTGTAAATAACAGAGACAGTCTTGGCTCAGCTCTTCAATTGTGAGTGCTGTTTTATTAAAAGGATTCATACTTATACACCAGGTACCGGTTGAGATCAGAACAAAGGGCATGGAAAAATTTACGAGATAGGGTATCAGTGCAGCTGAACTGTCATGTAAACCGATTCCGACTTTACATGGAGATGAAGAAAGAGCGGAAGGAAATGTTTTTCTCCCATTTTCAACAGGCGCCAGTATGGCATCTAGTTTTTCCTGTGTCACCCATCCATGATATGCATTTTTACCAAAATCCCATAAAGCCGTATGGCATCCGATGCTCGTCAGATCCGAATAATATTTTCCCGTGACCAGAAAACTCAGGTATTGCGGAAGATGTAGTGAAAAGAATAATTTTTCAAAGAGATCTGTTTTTTCATATTTGAAACGGTATAACTGAAGACCGGAATTGAGACTTCCCAGTGCAGGGGAAGCTGTTTGAAGACTGAATATTTCGGGTTTTCCATAAGTAGTATAAAACCGCCTGCTCAAATCCGCCGGATAGGGCTTCAGATAATTATATAATGCGGTTAACGGCTTCCCGTTTTTATCCAGATTTACCAGGCTGGCTCCATAAGCCGAAAAATTCACGGCCAATATCTCAAATTTTTGAATACTGAATATTTCCTTTAATGATTCAAAAACAAATGCAACGAGCCTTTCCAGGTTTTCGCAGGGAAATCCGTCCTCATCGACAGTCTCGGCGATACGCACAGACTTTTCGAATACAATCCGGTATGATTCATCAAAGAGGAAAAGTTTCTTATTTGTTTTTCCAACATCAAATATGGCCACGACGGGCAGGGCATTCATAATCCCGTGGCTACTGATTGAAGACCTCTTTCCTTTATCAGATTTTTTCGAATCTGCAAATCGCGGTAAGCGGTTATAGGTTGGATGGCCCCGCCGGATCTGATCCTGGATTCTGCAAGGAGCGGACGAACATCCGTGCGGTATGCTTGTTGTAAAATTTCCTGCGCGCGCACAACATCATTATTTTTTTGGGCATTCAACAGCGCTTTTCTGTCGATAAGTAATGCCTGCGCATAGGCCATTTTTATTGCCTCAACCGATTGGATGAGATCCTCTATCGGATCTTTCACATTGTGGGAGGCATCAATCATCCACCCGAGATCCTTTGCATGATTCATTCCACGGGCATCCATACCATCCACCAGTTCGGCAAATATTAAAAACAACTGATAAGGATTGATGCTACCGACAGTGAGATCATCATCTCCGTATTTTGAATCATTAAAATGAAAACCCGCGAGCTTATCCTTCATTAAAAGAAGCGAAACTATTTGCTCGATATTGGTTCCCTGCAGATGATGACCGAGATCAACCAGGGTTGCTGCCTTATCTCCGAGATCTGAAACAAGTAAATAGGATTGCCCCCAGTCCGCAATGCTCGTGGAATAAAAATTCGGTTCGTATGGTTTGTATTCTATCCAGATCTTCCAATCGCCGGGCAATGATTGATAAATTTCGCGAAGAGATTCAAGTGTGTTCTGAAAGGCGGTTCTGAAATTCAGCTGACCGGGGAAATTGGATCCGTCCGAAAGCCAGACTGACAGAGCTTTCGAGCCCAGATCAATACCATATTTTATTACTTCGATATTGTGCGCGATAGCCTGCTTCCGGACTTCTTTATCGACATGATGCAGCGAGCCAAATTTATAACTGTGTTTCTGACCCTGCTGATCCTGAAAAGTATTTGAGTTTACTGCATCGAAATGCAATCCGTTTTGAGCAGCAAGCGTTTTTATTGCAGTTGCGTTTGTCGGAATGTCCCAGGGTATGTGCAGGGAAATAGAATTACTGGAACTGTTTAGCGCATGGATGATTCCAATATCTTCTATTTTTTCTTCGAGACTACGTGGCTCGCCGCTACCGGAAAAACGTCCGAAGCGTGTGCCGCCTGTGCCCAAAGCCCAGCTCGGGATCGCAATATTAAATGCGGAAAGTTTTTGTACCAGTTCATTCACATTCGCTACTCCTTCAGCAATAAAGTCAAACCGGCGTTTATGATTTGCCAGTTGTTGATGATTGAGTTCATCTATTTGATGTTTTTCCAGCCGCATATTTGAACATGATTAATCAGGGTAATTGAAAATTTCATCTGCGTATACTTACCGGACGAATGCTGTTGCCACACCTCCATCAACATTCAACACATTTCCGGTTGATTTATTTAACAGGCCTCCTGCAAAAACAAGACAGGCATTGGCAATATCGTCTGGCAGAATCACCTCATTCAATAGAGTTCTTTTAGCATAATAGGCCGGGAGCTCTTTTACCGTAATACCATACGCTTTGGCCCGTCCCTCGGCCCAGCCGCCCGCCCAGATATTACTGTCACTGATCACCGCGTCCGGGTTCACTACATTCACGCGGATTTTATTTGCGCCTAATTCTGCCGCAGTCAAACGGCTTAAATGTAATTGTGCCGCTTTCGCGCTTCCATAACCTGCGTTATTCGGACCACTCACCAATGCATTTTTACTTACGATATTAATGATATCACCTCCCATATCCTGTTTTTTCATTATTGCGGCCGTTTCCTGTGTAACGAGGAATTGTCCTTTTACCAAAACATCATACAACAGGTCCCAGTCTTTTTCGGTATGATCACCAATGGATTTTGATATCGATAAGCCGGCATTGTTTACCACCAGGTCTACTCCGCCAAATTCCAGTATGGCAATAGCCAGGGCATCTTCAATCTGAGTTTTGCTTGTCACATCCAATGTGGCCGTTGCATATGCGTCCCTGCCGAATTGTTTTTTAAATTCTTCACCCGCATTTTTCAAACGTTCGGTGTTCATGTCATTCAGCAGCACCACAGCGCCTTCTTCCACCATTTTTTTGGCAATCGCTTTACCGATACCACTGGCACTGCCGGTTATCATGGCGATGCGACCGGCTAAAGATTTTGGCTTTGGCATGCGTTGCAGTTTTGCTTCTTCCAATAACCAGTATTCAATATCAAATGCTTCCTGTCTTGGTAATGAAGTGTATTCCGAAATGGCCTCCGCGCCCTTCATTACATTAATCGCATTTATATAAAATTCGGATGCCACACGCGCTGTTTGCTTGTCCTTTGCAAAAGTGAACATGCCAACACCCGGGTACAGAATAACAACCGGATTGGCATCCCGTATGGCAGGACTATCCGGATGTTTGTGCTGATCATAGTATTCTGCATACATGTTCCGGTATGTCTCAAATGCAGGCTGAAGTTTTTCTTTTGTAGCTACAACATCGGTCAGATCAGCATCCGCATTTAATTCTAAAACCAACGGATTAATCTTGGTACGCAAAAAATGATCCGGACAACTGGTTCCCATAGGGGCCAAACGTTCCAGATCATTGGAATTTATAAATTCTAAAACCCGAGTATCATCTGTAAAGTGACCGATCATTTTTGTTTTGGAAGAACAGAATCCGCGCAATATGGGTGCTAAAGCTACAGCCTGCTTTTTGCGGTCAGTCCCGGTCAGACATTGAAGTTTCTGTCCGCCGAAAATCGCTTCTCTGTCATAATGCTGCTCCAGGTATTCAGCACATTTTTCTACTGTCTCTAAGGTATTGAGATAACTTTCATAAGCGGTCTCTCCCCAGGTGAACAAGCCATGTGAGCCCAGCATAATACCCCGTATGCCCGGATTATTATCCAGACATTCTTTCATTTTGAGACCGAGATCAAAACCCGGACGCTGCCATTCTACCCATCCGATTTTGCCATTGAATAGTTTTTCGGTTATTTGTTTCCCATCTTTCGCAGCTGCAATCGCAATTGCCGCATCCGGATGTAAGTGGTCAATATGTTTGAAAGGCAGGAAGCCGTGGAGTGGTGTATCTATAGACGGAGCTTTTGAGTTTAAATCAAAAATGCTATGATTAAAGAGTTCCACCATTTCATCTTCAAATGCAATTCCGCGGTATACATTTTTCAGACTTCTTAACCGTTCAAGATAAAGAGCGGCCAGTCCGCTTTTTTTCAGCGTTCCGATATCACCACCGGAACCTTTGATCCACATCACTTCAACCGGCTTACCGGTGAGAGGATCTTTGTCCATTACCTTACAGGATGTATTGCCGCCGCCATAATTCGTCAGGCGAAGATCGGCGCCCAATAAATTAGAACGATATATCAAAAGTGCCACTTCATCGCCGGCTAATCCGGATGCCCTGACATCATCCCATAAATAGCTGACGTGTTTGAATATTGTTGTACCGACAGACATAGAATATAATTTTATGAATCATTTTATTGAATTGCCGTATCCAACGATGCTCACGGATATAATAATGGTTATTATTCCGGCTATTAAGGTAGCAATTGCTTTCGGGCTTACCCCCTTCCATTCTTTTAAAAGCAGCCCCCAGCTGTTTGCAACGAGTATAATAAATGCCATGTGCAAGATCCAGGAGCTTGCACCATTCCCCAGTTTACTTTCACCCATACCATAAAAGAAAAACTGCAGGAACCAGGTGGTCCCGGCTAATGCACAAAACAAATAGTTCTTCAGAAGAGGTTGTTTTTTATTGCTGTAATCGCCAAAAGTTTTATTCCGGGCATTTAATATCATACACCAGATAAAATTGGTAGTGAGTCCGCCCCAAAGAATGACCACATAAGAAACATTATTTTGAAAGAGGAAATTACCCTGCCCCGGATGGCCAACCTTCCATAGCTGGTTGGCGGTTTCAGCCATATCCTTACCCGCTTCGATTCCAAAATTGAAGCAGGCGCTTAAAACACCGGAAATAATGGACACCAGAATTCCCAAACCGAAACGGTATTCCTTATTGTCCTCCACATCTGCCTTACCTGCAATCAGTTCCTTTTCCTTCATGGTTCCGGCTCTTCCGCAAATGATGATACCGATCACACAAATGACGATTCCCCACAAAACCAACTGACCCCAGTGTGTATGGAGCAGCATACTGAATGTATCCTTACCGGCCTTTGGAAAAAAATTATAATAAACAGAAGGAATGATAGAACCGAAAACGGCACAAAGACCCAATATGATCGTACTCCCCAATGAGACGCCGAGATATCGTACGCCCAACCCATACGTTAGCCCACCGATGCCCCAAAGCAAACCAAAAAAATAAGTGAGCCAAATGATCTTTCCATTCGTGGCGCTGATAATTTCGGTGAAATGCGGTATGGTAAGCCAGGCAGCCAGAGGCGGTACAATGAGCCAGGAAAAAATTCCTCCCACGATCCAGAAGCTTTCCCATGACCATCCCCTGACTTTTTTATAGGGTATATAAAAGCTGCCGGATGCAAAGCCGCCGATGAAATGATATATGATACCAAAAATGACCTGCATGGTGAATGAAAGTTACCCTGTAAATATATGTTATCCGGCAAATGTTCATCCGACCGGGGAAGACTGTTCACTGCTGTTTAGCTGAAGGTCCGTAGGATTTATTTTACAAGCAGGTAACAAATTAAAATCTTTTCTTTCGACGATTTCCCGGAGTTTACGTTATGTATATCAAAGAGCCATTTGAATCACTTCGGAACGACATATCGTATTTCGGTGCTGGTTGTCCTGCTGACGATAGCCGCTGAAACAAAGGGGCAGGACGTATATTATGCCGCGGTGCAGGACATGAATATCTGGTACAATCCTGCTTTGAAAACGAATAAGTTAGCGGTTCTTCACGCCAATTTCCGCGATGTGAACTACCAGGGGATCACCGCTTATACCAGCAAGGCGGCAACCCTTGAATTGCCATTGACCACTTCTGAGAATAAGGAGACCGATAATATTCCTTTTGTAAATCTGGGGATCGGCATCAATGCCGATAATGCGAGTAATAATGCCCTGGATGTGACGACCGCGATGATGTCTCTTTCATATGCTCTTCCCTTAAACAACAGGAATACATACCTGGCTCTCGGCTTTCAGGGAAACTATACTTTCAGCAAAATTGCCTACTATGGCAGTTTCCCCGGTTCGTTTGATCAGTATGGCGCATTCGGCGCAGCCATATCATCTGATCCTGTACAATCCGGCTACCAGTATAATTATTTTACTGCCGGTGTGGGCGTATCGCTCTTCCAGACAACCGCGCAAAAACAATGGTATATCGGCGGCTCTCTTCGACATTTCAACCAGCCCTATACCGACTGGTCCTCCACTGCCCGTTTACCGATGAACGCAGGCATACAGGCGGGTTATGCGAAGGCCATTACTACCGCTGGTGAAGTCAGTACGTTTGGAATCTTTACCTGGCAGGGCGGGATTCGTGAACAACTGATCGGAGCTCTTTATACAAGAATTTTGGATGACAGTTCCCAATATTCGATTTCACTGGGTTTAAGTTACCGGGTGGGCGATGCGCTGATTCCGAATCTTGCGATAAAATTCGGTGACAATCAAATCGCTTTCTATTACGAGTTTAATATCATCGGGAGCGCCGCCGCTGCCAGTTATAACCGCACATCCTTTGAGTTTTCTTACAAATTGAATTTGTGACCTACCTTTCTTTCAAATGAACCCGAATGAATTCATTTCTAAAGATTTCTATACTAATTATATCTGCCAATTTTTGTAACAGTGGTTCTATTGCACAGGAAAATCATGCGCTGGCAATGAACCCGTTGTTAAATCCCGGCGCCTTACCCTTCCAGGCAGTACCATTCGATAAAATAAAAGACGCTGATTTCAGACCCGCATTCGAAGAAGGATTCAGGTTACAAACGATAGAAATTCAAAAAATAGCTGATAACCCGGCTGTACCGACTTTTGAAAATACGATGGTAGTTATGGAAGAAAGCGGCCAGGTTTTAAACCGGGTTAACAGAATCTTTAGTCTGCTGACCGGCGCCAATACCAATCCGGAATTACAAAAAATTGACCAGGAAGAAGCGCCCAGACTGACGGCTCAGGAAGATAATATTTACCTGAATGCAAAATTGTTCGCCCGCGTCGAAACTATTTATAAGAATCGTAATGCATTGCCTTTAGACGCAGAATCAATAAGGTTGGTGGAATTCCTGTATCAGAAATTTGTCATGACCGGTGCCCGTCTTTCTGAAGAAGATAAAATGAAACTGAAAAAACTGAATGGGGAAGAAGCGTCCCTGATGGTGCGTTTCACGAATCAGTTACTGGCGGCCACGAAAAAAGCGGCCCTGGTTTTAAATGCCAGCGATGAACTCGCTGGTGCATCTCAGGGTGATCTAAATGCATTTTCACAGAATGCAGAAGCAAATCATATGACCGGGAAATGGATGATTTCCCTGCAAAATACTACGCAGCAGCCAATATCGCAATCGTTTTCCAACAGGGATACGCGAAAAGCATTATTCGAAGCTTCCTGGAATCGCGCTGAAAAAAATGACTCGAATGATACGCGTCAGACCATTGCGCGTCTGGCACAAATTCGCGCTGAAAAGGCCGGACTACTCGGGTTTCCTGATTATGCTTCGTGGAGACTGCAGAATCAGATGGCAAAAACACCGGCAGCAGTGGAAACTTTCTTCAGGAAACTGGTACCTTCTGCCGTGATTAAAACAAAGGATGATGCTGCCGTTATACAGGTTCAAATGAATAAGAAAAATCCCGGTCTACAATTGGAAGCCTGGGACTGGGACTACTTCGCTGAAGAGGTTCGTAAGGAAAAATATGATCTCGATGAAAACGAGGTGAAACCATATCTTGAATTAAACCGTGTGCTGGAAAATGGTGTGTTTTATGCGGCCGGTCAACTGTATGGTTTGAGTTTTAAAGAACGGTTCGACATTCCGGTTTATCAGAAAGATGTGCGGGTATTTGAAGTATTCGATGCCGATCATAAATCCATCGCATTATTTTATTGCGATTATTTTAAGAGAGATAATAAATCCGGTGGCGCATGGAAAACCAATACAACGGAACAATCTTATCTCCTGGGTACGAAACCCGTAATATATAATGTTTGCAATTTCCCCAAGCCTGCCGACGGACAACCGGCACTGATGAGCTTTGAAAATGTCAGGACGATGTTTCATGAATTCGGACATGCTTTACACGGTTTTTTTGCGAGTCAGCAATATCCGGATCTGTCGGGATCAAAAGTTGCCCGTGATTTTGTTGAGTTCCCTTCCCAGTTCAATGAACACTGGGCCCTGGACCCAAAAGTATTTAAACATTACGCCCTTCATTATAAAACGGGTGAAATGATGCCGGAGGCACTCATTATAAAGATAAAAAACGCTTCTGCATTCAACCAGGTTTATAAACTGACCGAAGCACTGGAAGCTTCTGTTGTTGATATGCGATGGCATACACTTTCTGTAAAGGATCCATTGCAGAATTCAGATAGTTTAGAATACGATGCATTACAAAAAGCGCATTTGGATCTGCGCGAAGTCCCGACACGTTATCGTTCGAGTTATTTTCTGCACATCTGGGGTAATGGTTATGCGGCCGGGTACTATGCGTACCAGTGGACAAAGATGTTGTCGGAAGATGCATTTTCCTGGTTTGAAGAAAATGGCGGCCTGACAAGAGCAAACGGTCAGCGTTTCCGCGACATGATTTTATCACGGGGTAACACCATTGAATATGGAAAAATGTATCGCGATTTTCGTGGAGGCGAACCTGAAATTGGTCCGATGCAGAAAGCATATGGATTGCCTTTTTAACGCTGAACGCTGAACGCTGAACGCTGAACGCTGAACGCTCAACGCATAACGCCCTTCACAGTTTCGTCGGTTTTAATAATCCGTCGGACGAGTTTCAGATATTCTTTGACAACACCAACCGGTCTCTGTTTTGACAGCCATGGGGGAATCTATTTGTTGCCGATTATGGAAATAATGTTATCCGGAGAATTGTTCTTTAAAATCATATGTTCCCGGAAGAAATTATTTTGGTCCGAATGATGGCGCTTTCCTGATCAGCAACCCGGGTGTAAAGCGCATAAGCCAAAGGCTGATTTTTTCGCCGCCGAATTTTCCGATATAGCTTTCGTAACTGCCTCTGGAAATCGCTTTTAGAATCTGCACGGCAGCTTTCCCGGGTGAAAGCCCATCATTTATATTCTGTGACTGTCTGCCCATTCTGGTTCCGTCTTTTGT
>DASXNJ010000176.1:0-4781 GCA_036495145.1 Puia sp. | reverse complement strand
TCTTCACCCAAGTTCGTTCGTACGGCAAACTGTCATCTCGTATTACCAACACAATTATTTGTAAAGGGAACAATGGAAGATGGCGGCCTGGCGCGTATACAATGGACGAGCCTCGAAGAAACAGGAGCCATTCAATATGTGGTTGAAAGAAGTGATGATGCAGGTGCACATTACCATTCTGTTTACACGGTTTCGGGAACTGCATCTCCGGGTATGGGTGCCAGTTATACATTTAATGATGCCGTGCCTGTGGCGGGAGAAGTTTACTATCGTATACAATTGACCGATCATGAATTTCATAATTACAGCGCGGTGGTCCTGTTGAGTAATTCAGAAATCGCATTGAAAATTTCAGGTCTTGTGAATCCATTCAACGGGATGATTTCATTTAATCTGACGGCTCCCGAAGATCATAACATTCAATTGGGTTTATATGATACATATGGAAGAATTCTGATGAGCAGCCATCGGGCCGCCTATAAAGGAATCAATCGTGTAGAGATGACAGAGCCGGCTGGTCTCCAGTCGGGCATGTACATTTTGCAGGTAATTTATCAGGGACAAACAATTACGAAGCAGATCATCAAACGGATTAACTGATAACAACTGCCAACTGTCAACTGCCAACAAAAATCCCCCTGGTAAAACCAGAGGGAAGGTTAAGCAAGTAGCAATGGTATTTTTTTCCGGGAGTAAGAGGTATAACAGATGATGTTAGCGGGGGCGAATATATAAGATTTTGATCACATAGCGCTGCAAACAATTATATCTTTATTTTCGCGTCTATGTGGGCCGTTTGCAAAAAGGAATTCCGACAGTTTTTCAGCAGTTTAACAGGATACATTGCCATCATCGTTTTCTTACTTCTGACCAGCCTTCTGTTGTTTGTATTTCCTGATACCAGTATTTTGGATTTTGGCTATGCCAGTCTTGATAAATTTTTTGATCTGGCTCCCTGGATTTTACTTTTGTTGATTCCAGCCATCAGCATGCGCTCATTTTCTGAAGAATTTCGTAGCGGAACTTTTGAAATACTTCAATCAAGACCTCTTACATTCTGGCAGATCGTAAATGGGAAGTACCTGGCCGCCCTGTTTGTGATCGGCATCGCCCTGCTGCCAACCTGGATATACTTTTTTACGGTTCAACAACTCGCCACACAATCGGGCCTGGATCTGGGAGCGACGACGGCCTCCTATATCGCTTTATTTTTTCTGACGGCTGTGTTTGCTTCCATTGCTTTATGCTGCAGCAGTTTTACAAGCAATGCCATCGTCGCTTTTATCGCGGCAGGCTTTGCATGTTTTTTAATTTATTCAGGTTTTCACGCCATCAGTACAATTAAATCGTTTCCTGCGGGCGCAGATTATTACATCGATATGATCGGAATTGATTTTCATTACCGTAGTATGAGTCGGGGTGTTATCAGTGTCCGAGATCTCGTGTACTTTATCAGCGTGATCGCGTTTTTTTTAACCCTTACCAGGAATAACCTGTTTAAAAGATAAGCGGCCATGCGGAAATTCTTCAATTCAAGATTCGGCTGGTTATACCTGTTAATGGTCATCATTTTACTGAACATACTGGTGGCGCATGTGAATGCACGTTATGACATGACCAGCGAAAAGAGATATACGCTTACACGGCCTGTGAAAAATATGCTTGGTCATCTTCATGAACAGGTTAACATCGATATTTTGCTGGAAGGCAATCTGAAATCAGGTTTGAGAAAATTGCGGAACAGCACCGAGGCACTCCTGCAGGAATTCAATGAGTATGCCGATGGAAATATTCATTACAGACTGATCGACCCGGTAGCCGGCGGGGATGATACCAGTCGCGCACTCATCATGGATTCACTGGCCAGGATGGGTATTCAGCCGATGACGCAGATTGCACAATCAAAAAAAGGAGAAGAACAAAGTCAGCGGATCGTAATTCCCGCTGCCATTGTAAAATATAAAGATCGTCAGCTTCCGGTGGATCTGCTCAAGGGTGTACAACGCAGCCGTGAAGGTCAGTCGCCGGAACAGTTATATGTAAATGCTGAAAATCTTCTGGAGTATAAATTCGCCAGCGCAATCGATAAACTGGTCACCGATACACTGCCGGCGATTGGTTACCTGATGGGAAACGGAGAACCACTGGATTATCGTGTATACAGTCTGATTCAGTACCTCAGGGAAAATTTTCGTTTTGGTATTGTGCAACTCGACAGCGTGCCGGTGATTCCCGGCGAGCTGGATGCGCTGATCATGGTAAAACCAACCGGTAAATTTTCAGATGATGAAAAAAGAAAACTGGATCAGTTCGTTATGCGCGGTGGCAGTCTCGTTTGCATGATCGATAATCTAAATGCCGAGATGGATAGTCTTCAGACTACCCGCGAAACAGTTGCCTTCGACAGAGGGCTTAACCTCGACGATCTGTTATTTCGATATGGAATTCGTATCAACCAGGACCTCATTGAAGACATGCAATGTGGAAGCATTAATCTGGTGGTCGGCAGTCAGGGAGGGAAACCGCAATTTCAATTACTTCCCTGGCCATATTATCCATTGCTGGATGGAAGCCCGAATTCTACGATCACTAAGAATCTCGATCCGGTTTTTTCAAGGTTCACCAATTCAGTCGATACGGTTAAGGCGGTTGATATCCGGAAGACTATTTTACTTCAGTCATCACCCAACGCAACAACCATTGCCACTCCGGCACTCATTTCATTGGAAATGGTTAAAACAGCCAGCGATCCCAAAGCTTTCCGGCAATCGAATATTCCCGCGGGTGCGCTCCTGGAAGGGAAATTTCAATCTCTGTATGCGAACAGGATGTCAGCAGTCATGGCGGATAGTCTTGCGCAGGTTTATCAACAGCCGTTTTTAAAATCCGGTATTAGAGATGCACGTGTGATAGTTTGTGCCGACGGCGACCTGCTGATGAATGAAATCAATGATGGCCGACCACTTCCACTTGGATTTAGTAAGGACATTAATTATACTTTTGCCAACGCTGAATTTCTTAGTAATTGTCTTGATTATTGTGTTCATCCGACGGGTATTCTGGAAGCCAGGTCAAAAGATTATTCCCTCCGTTTGCTGGATCCCGAAAAAACAGATGAGGACCGGAGTTTTTGGCAACTCGTCAACATCACTTTGCCATTGTTGGTTATTATCATATGTGGTCTGACCTTTCAATATATCAGAAAGCGGAAATATAATACCGCATCTCTTTAGGGTTTAAAAATTTATTTATTTGAATCATTTACAGGTCACATATCTCATTTTTGGAGCTGCGTTGATCCTTGCACTCGTTTTTGATCTCGGTCTGCTGAGCAAAAAAGGATCGGTCGTTACCATGAGGAAGGCCCTGGGCCAGACTCTTTTCTGGGTATTGCTGGCCCTGGCGTTCGGGGTATTTGTTTATGATTACGATGGCCAGCAGTTAGCCCTGGAATACATCAGCGCTTACCTGATGGAATGGAGCCTGAGTATTGATAATATTTTTGTGTTTATCCTGATTTTTTCTTTTCTGTCGATCAGGGAAGAATTTTTCGGAAGGGTATTGCTCATTGGAATTTTACTGGCAGTTTTTTTCAGGATCATATTTATAACGGCAGGAATCGAACTGGTGAGTCGTTTTACCTGGCTGTTGTATTTGTTCGGTGCGGTTCTCATTTATACAGGACTTAGTATGTTTTTTGCGAAAAAGGAGGAAAAGGGCGATCTGGAGAAAAACAAAGTATATCGGTTTCTGAAACGATTTCTGCCATTGATTCCTGAAGACGGAAATGGAAAACTCACCGTCCGGCGTGACGGAAAAAAATACTATACCACGATTTTTGTCGTGATCGTCTTACTTGCAACAACCGATATCGTTTTTGCGTTGGATTCTATTCCGGCTGTTTTTGGTATAACCCAGAACAGGCTGGTGATTTATACGTCCAATATTTTCGCTGTTCTTGGTCTGCGTTCCCTGTTTTTTCTGTTGCGCGGTGCGGTGGATAAATTCAGATTTTTGCAGAAAGGAATTGCTACCGTTCTTGTTTTTGTGGGCCTGAAAATGACGAGTGAACTGGTTCATGTAAAAGTTTCAACCGTGATTTCCCTGGCTGTCATTGTTGTTTGTATTGGCAGTTCCATTTTATTTTCTGTATTGATCAAAAAAAAGCAAACCTTACCATAAAATTATTTATCTGGGTCATTCTATCCGGCATATCGCTTCAATCGTTTCAGGGTCCTTCCTCCAATTCCACCAGGATGATCCCATAGAACAGCTGCTGACGGACAGCCGGCGACTTGTTTTTCCGGAAACCACTCTGTTTTTTGCACTCTACGGGGCACGCCGTGAGGGACATTTATTTATTGCTGATCTCTACCTGCGGGGTGTTCGCAATTTTTTAGTTTATCAGGAACTGCGCCTCGACGATTATCCGGATGCGAATTTTATTCTTGTTAGAAACAGCCTTCATGCCCTGCAGTCTCTTGCCATATTTCACCGGCAGCAATTTGATCTGCCCGTTATTGGAATAACCGGGAGTAATGGAAAAACCATTGTGAAAGAATGGCTGAATCAATTATTGGAAGACAAATACCGGATCGTTCGAAGTCCCAGGAGTTACAATTCACAGATCGGTGTTCCACTGAGTGTCTGGCAGATCAGCGAAACGAATGATCTGGCATTACTGGAAGCTGGTATTTCCCAAAAGGGTGAAATGAAAACTTTGGAGGAAATCATAAAACCGACGATCGGCATATTTACAAACATCGGAGAAGCACATGACC
>DASXNJ010000175.1:0-2773 GCA_036495145.1 Puia sp. | reverse complement strand
GAGGGGGGTCTTTGAGGAATTTATTCTTGCCATGTGCAAAGATAGTGCAAGGGATAAATTGCTCCCAAATCCATTTATTGGTTGGCAGTTGACGGTTGACAGTTGGCAGTTGGCAGTTGGCGTAGGTCATTGACCCTACCGATCACTGAAAAGCGTTGGGCTTTAGGCGTTGGGCTTTAGGCCTTAAGCTCTTAGCCTTAAGCCTTCAACTTATATATTCTACCGGGCATCGAGCAAATAAGATCGTTCATTTCCAGTTCAAGTAATGCAGACGCGTTTAGACTATTGGGAAAACCGGTAGTAGAATTGATAACATCTATATGCATCTGCTCTCTTTCTTTCAAAAGATCCATGATCCGTTGTCCAGGTTCCGATAGTATAACAAATAATTCTCCCTGTTTTTTTTCGGATTTTATTTTTTCCTCCCATCTCATGATTTTAACAAGATCCTGTATATTTTCCAGGAGGTTCGCCTGATTATTTCTGATCAGCCAGTTACAACCGGCACTTTTGAAATCGGAGATCCTTCCCGGGATGGCAAATACTTCCCGGCTATAACCGTTTGCCAGGTCGGCCGTTATCATACTGCCTCCTTTCACTGCAGTTTCTGTGACAATCGTACAATCGCTGATGGCAGCAACGATGCGGTTTCGTATCGGAAAATGATGCTTCTCAGCTTTTACATGACTGAGATATTCGGTAATGAGTCCGCCTTGTTTCACCATCTGCTTTGAAAGCTGTCCATGTTCAGAAGGATACAGGGAGGCAAGACCGTGTGCAAGAACAGCAACCGTCGACAGATCCTGTTTTAATGCTGTTTTATGTGCGATCGCGTCGATACCAAAGGCGAGACCACTGACAATTAAAATATCGTAGATTGCCAGATCCCGTATGATTTTTTCGGTAACCTGTTTGCCGTATTCAGAATTCCGTCGGGTTCCAACAATAGAAATCGCCCGGCTGTTGTTGAGATCAGCATTGCCTTTATAAAATAATAAAACGGGTGCGTCGCAGATAGTTAGTAATCGCCGGGGATAATCCGGATCCAATATATTAAGTGCGCGCACACCATATCGCTGGATAAATGAAATTTCTTTTTCAGCAATGGAGAAATCACTGAATGATTTTATTGAATTCGCCCTGATCCTTCCAATGCCTTCAATAGTTTCAAGCTCATGAATACCGGATCTGAATACTTGTTCCGCCGAACCGAAATGCTGTAGTAATATTCTGGCCTGAATGGACCCGACATGGGGAACCTGTGTAAGACTTATAAGGTAAGACAGATCTCTGTACAATTTTTTTCCCAAAACTAAAGGCGAAGGGAAAAATGTATAGGGTTGAATCACGTTTAGGTATACCGTTGTTCAAACAGAATCATTTTCACACTGTCATTTGCAAATTCAATTTTGAATTTCTACATTTTCTACCCTTCCACACTCACCACACTTTACCCGGCCTTGACAACCTTTAATTCCGTCCGCCTGTTCTGTGCTCTTCCGGCTTCGGTTGTATTCGGACTTACAGGCTCTGTTTCACCGTATCCTTTAAAAGACAATCTTCTCGGGTCTATACCTTTGGATTTTAAATAATTCACCACCGCTTTTGCGCGGTTTTGTGAAAGCAGGAGGTTGTCAGCAGGTTTACCGACGTTATCCGTATAGCCATTTATCTGGATGAATACAAGTGGATTTTCTTTCAACAGCTTAATCACATCATCCAGTTCTACCTGCGACGCAGGTTTGAGTTCATACTGATTGTTATCGAAGAAAATATTTTTTAGAATGATACTGGCATTGGCTTCGATAGGCTGTAGTGGAATATCCATTTGATAAACAGAATCTGCATTTGGATTGGAAAGATTAAAATTCTCTGAGAAAAATAAATATCCTTTGCGGTTTACATTGAATGCATAATTATTTCCGATGGGCAGTGTCGTCAGATAATTGCCGGTTTCATCGGTCTGTAGTTTGCTGACGATCCTCTTATTGTTAAGATCACCTAGTTCTACCGAAGAAGGCAGACCCCTGCCCGTTTTTTTATCATATACTTTTCCTTTTACCCAAATCGTTTTTGCAGGCCTTACATCATTTCGTAATTCGAATGAATAGAGGTCGAGCTGACCCCTGCTGTCCGAACGGTCACTTGCATAATAGGCCGTCTTTCCGTCCGCGGATACGATCAGACTGCCTTCATTTTCGATTGTATTGATCGGGTATCCCAGATTTTCGGGAATGCCCCATTCACCTGTCGCCGTTTTACGGACGACAAATAAATCAGTGCCTCCATAACCCTGCAAAGTGTTCGATGTAAAATACAAGGTGTTATTATCAGCATGTATAAAGGGTGCACTCTCATCACCAGCCGTATTGATATTAGGTCCTAAATTCTCCGGAGCCGACCAGCGGCCACTTTCCGAGCGGTGACACACATACAAATCATTACCTCCAAATCCACCCGGCCGGTTGCTTGTGAAATACAAATCCTTTTTATCGGGCGAAAGAGAGGGGCCGGATTCCCAGAATTCAGTATTGAAATTGGGTCCCATATTTTCCGGACTGCTCCATCCATCCTGCGAATGATAGGAAATAAATAAATCGCAACTGCCGAAACCGTTTGGAAAATTACAGCCGGTGAAAATCAGCCACTGCCCGTCCTGCGAGATGTTCAGTGCCCCCTCGTTGTTGTTGCTGTTGATATTTCCTTCCAGAGGCCTGGCTTTCGTCCATCCATTTTCGGTACGGTCCGATTCATAAAAATCTTCGTTGTTGTT
>DASXNJ010000174.1:0-12622 GCA_036495145.1 Puia sp. | reverse complement strand
GGGCTATCATCTCGACGTTCCTTCGCTGGAGGAACGTATTGACGTGATCCGGCAACATTTATATCGGTCTGTCGAATGGAAAGGCAATACACTCGGCATACTTGAAATGCGTCGTCATTACGCTAATTACCTGAAGGGTATACCTTATATTAAAGAAGTGCGCAATCAGCTGGTACAAAAAAACACCCTTGATGAAATTGAAGAAGTGCTGGAAAGTCTAAAGATGAATGCGCAAAATCTTTCGTACGCTTAAGGCGTAAGGCCCAAGGCGTAAGGCCCAAGGCGTAAGGCTTAAGGCAAAACGCGTAACAAAAAATCTTAGGGGATAAATTGGACATATAAAAAATGCCAGACCAATTGTATGATATTCGCAAATCGATCATATTGCTTTAAGCTTTATGCCTTAAGCTTTAAGCTTTCTTATTGAATTCCTCCAGTAGTGAAGTGTAGTGAAAAGCACGCCTCCCGGCGATAAAATCGGCAGTGAAGAGTTCTGCAGCCATGATGGTAAACGCGATTCCAAAGCCAAGCCAATAAGACCTGAGCGGCTGATTATAAAATAAAATGATCAGGATCAATCCTGCTACAAAAGCACCGATTTCGATCCAGCGATAGACCAGGAAATTGGTTTTTACTTTTCGCATGCGTGTCAGCTCAATAGTTTTCAGCTGATCAGGATTCATATCATAGGCGTAAACCTGGCTGATACGCTGATCATCACTTCTCATATAAACGGTGTAGCCGGCAACGGCCTGCATCAGGCCAAGTATCAGTAAGGGAAGTGCTGCACCGCGGTAGATCTGGGTTTTCGCGGTAAAATAAAAAATCAGGGCCAGAACAATAACCGCGATACCGATAACCAGGAATACCAGGCTTTCATGCTTTTCTGCTATAAAATATTTTTCAATGTCAGCCTTTGTAAGCATAATGATTTTCTTCTTTAAATATAACCATATCCGGTTAGTTTGGCGCTGCTTATTTTTGCAAAAATTCTATATGTCCCGTTTTTTGATTCCCTGTCTTTTAGCTTTGATTTTTTCAGGATGTTCATCCAATAATGTACATGAAGATGAAAGTCTGAAAACCTATTTTGATTCTGCCGGCGTGAAAGGATGTTTTGGATTACTGAACAACGGGGATAATGATTTCATTATATATAATCTATCCCGCTACCGCGACAGTTCATATACACCGGCTTCTACCTTTAAAATTGTGAATTCTTTAATCGGCATCCAGACCGGCGTGATCAAGGATGAAAATATGCTCATAAAATGGGACGGCGTGAAAAGATGGAACGACGATTGGAATAAGGATCTTACGATGAAAGAAGCGTTTGCCGTTTCAGCTGTTCCCTATTTTCAGGAAGTAGCCAGACGTATCGGCCACGATACGATGAAAATGTGGATCGACAGTCTGGGTTATGGCAATCGCGATATCAGCGGACCTGTTGATTCCTTCTGGCTGAATAATAAATTGAAAATAAAGCCGGATGAGCAACTGGGCCTTGTAAAAAAATTATATTTCGACCAATTACCTTTCTTTAAACGTACCCAGGAAATCGTACAATCTGTGATGTTGCGCGAACAAAATTCGAATTACAAACTATACTATAAAACGGGCTGGGGATTTCCGGGTAAAGGACTGGAATTAGGATGGGTTGTGGGCTGGATCGAAGAAAACAGGCATCCTTATTTCTTTGTGCTAAACATAGAATCGACCGTACCGGACCGTGTTCACGAAGTGCGGATAAAATTGCTAAAAGATATCCTCGCCCATTTGGGATTTTTTAACGGAAAGAAATAAATCGCGCGGCTGCGGTTCATTAACTTGCGTTTGAAAGCAACAGGCATAGTTGGCAGTTGGCAGTTGGCAGTTGGCAGTTGGCAGTTGGCAGTTGGCAGCTGGCAGTTGGCAGTGGCCAGTGAGCAGTTGGCAGTTAGCAGTTGATAATTGATAATTGATAATTAGTAGGTGAAATTCCAGCATCCAGAATATTTCATTGGCATCATTCTGATTCCTCTGCTCATTTTCCTGTATTCCAGAATGATCAGCTGGAAGAAACAATTGACTGTCCGTATTGGCGATCCTTCACTGGTTGCGCAACTGATGAAATCTTTTTCAGAAAAAAAATTCCTGCTGAAGTTTGTGCTGGTTTGCGTTGCTATTTTTTTGCTGGTTACAGGTTTGGCCAATTTACGGGCAAGAGGCAACGCAGAAGATATCACCCGTCAGGGGGTGGATGTGATGATCGTACTTGATGTGAGCAAGAGCATGCTCGCGCAGGATGTGAAACCCAGCCGTCTGGACAAGGCCAGGCAACTCCTGTACAGACTTGTCGACCGCTTGCAAAACGACCGTGTGGGTTTGATTCTGTTTGCCGGCAGGGCCTATATGCAAATGCCATTGACGACAGACCACAGCGCAGCAAAACTTTATATCTCAGAAGCGGGTCCTGACGCTGTTCCCACACAGGGAACCGTTTTTTCTGAAGCACTTAGCATGGCAAACAGTTCCTTTAACCGGAATGAACATAAATATAAGGCCGTCGTTTTAATTTCCGATGGCGAGGATCATGACGCGGAAGCGCTGAAAGTTGCAAAACAAATGGCGGACGATGGCGTTATGATTAACACGGTGGGTATCGGATCAGCAGAAGGATCGGAAATCATCGACCCTGAAACAAAAGAACCTAAAAAGGATGACAAAGGAAATACCGTTATTTCAAAACTGAATGAACAGGAGCTGATTAGTCTTTCAGATGCCACCAATGGAATATATATTCATCTCGACAACCTGGAAGACGCAACCATTACGTTAACACAGCGGCTGGACAGTATTGAAAAACGGGCTTTGGCCGATAACGAGTTTGTTAACTTTACAAACTATTTTCCCTGGTTTATCGGGTTAGCCGGGCTGTTATTGGTTGTTGAATTATATATTCCCGAAAGAAAAAGAAAAATTGCTTAAGTCCAAACGATCCATATTATTTCTATTCTCTCTTCTGAGCGTATACATTACAACGGCGCAAACAACCGATGCATTGATCCGGCGGGGCAACCACTTTTATAATAAGCAGGATTATGATCAGTCACTTGCCAATTATGATAAGGCTTTAAAAAAATCACCTGGCAATCCTGACGCACATTTTAACCAGGGGGATGCGCAGTATCGGAAAAATGACTATGAAAAGGCTGCTGCCTCATATGACGATGTATTACAATCCAAGGCAGATGAGAATACCAGGCAGGGTGCCTATTACAATAAAGGCGTGGCCATGATACGCCAAAAGAAACTGGATGAGAGTATTGACGCCTGGAAAAATGCCCTGCGCCTGAATCCCGATGATATGGAAGCAAGGGAAAACCTGGTAAAAGCACTGCTTGAAAAAAAGAAACAGGATCAGCAGAATCAACAGAATAAAAAAGATCAGAAGGAAAAGAAAAAGGATGACAAAAAGCAAAATCAGGATCAGAATCAACAGGATAAAACACCAAAACAACAACAAAGTAAACTGACCAAACAACAGGTAGAACAATATCTCAAATCCCTGGAACAAAGGGAAAAGGATGTTCAGGATAAAATGAACCAGAATAAATCCCATTCATTGAGTCAGCCGGAGAAAGACTGGTAGCACAAATTTGAAAATGTGGAAATATGGAAGTGTTGAAATGGGTTTCATAATTTTGCATTTTAATCTTCAATCGTTCAAATGCAGTTATACGCGGATTCACTGACATCATATAAAAGACTGGACACGGTTCCTGTAAAAGTGGGGGATCTTATCCTGGGAGGTCATGCCCCGATCCGTGTACAGACCATGACTACTTTCGACACTATGGATACGGCCAAAACTGTGGAGCAGTCGATACGATGTATTGAAGCCGGTGCGGAGCTGATACGAATCACGGCTCCCAGCAAAACAGAAGCCGAGAACCTCTTACATATCAAAAATGAAATTCGCAAAAGAGGTTATAAAACACCGATCGTTGCAGACATTCATTTCACCCCCAATGCCGCCGAAATTGCTGCACGCATTGTGGAAAAAGTAAGAATCAATCCCGGAAATTATGCTGACAAAAAGAAATTCGAGTTTATTGAGTACAGCAATTCCGATTACCTGGAAGAAATTGAAAGAATCCAGGACCGTTTCCTTCCCCTGATTAAAATATGTAAAGAGTACGGCACGGCCATGCGCATTGGTACCAATCACGGGTCATTGAGCGACCGTATCATGAGCCGTTATGGTGACAGTCCAGTAGGAATGGTGGAGAGTGCCATGGAATTTCTCCGTATTGCGAGAAGTGAAAATTATCACCAGATTGTATTGAGCATGAAATCCAGCAATCCGCTGGTAATGGTGGAAGCGTACCGGCTGCTGGTAAAAACCATGTACGATGAATTCAACCTGATATACCCTTTGCATATTGGAGTAACAGAAGCCGGCGATGGTGAGGACGGAAGAATAAAATCAGCCATCGGCATTGGCACATTGCTGGAAGACGGGATCGGGGATACAATAAGGGTATCATTAACCGAAGATCCTGAATTTGAAATTCCTGTTTGCCAGGATATCGTGGCACGTTATCGTTCTAAAAACCGGGGAGCGAATATTCCGCCGGTAGTGCACGTACCTTATTCCCCATTCGAATATAAGAGAAGAAAGACCCATGCGGTACAGAATATCGGAGGAGTGCATCATCCTGTGGTGGTGGCCGATTTTATGAATGACGATGCAATCAGTCGTGAGTCGCTGCAACGCATAGGTTATCAGTACGACGATCTCACGGACAAATGGAATATTGGTGATGCGGCAGCAGATTATATTTATTCCGGAGACAAAATACCGGACTTTGATCTGCCGGGTACCTGCCGGGTTATTTGTAATTATGAAAGGTGGAAACTTCTAAAAGGAAGAAATAAGATCGCGGGTGAGGAAAAATATTTTCCCCTTTTACAAAGAATTTTGCCGGAAGAAAGTTCCTTCCTGTCACCAACCATGAATTTTCTATCGTTGAATGCAAATCAGGATCTCAGCGATGAACTGATTAAATCATTTGAACGAGTGCCCGGATTGGTAATTTGTCTTTACTCCGACAATGAAAATCCTGTATTGGATACCCGGCGCTTTATGATTGAGATGATGACCCGTAAGTTGGAAATACCCGTGATTCTGGCTGTCGAATGTACAGAAAACACAATCGACCGGCAGCTTATTCATTTTGCTGTGGAATCCGGGGCCCTGCTTGCCGATGGTATGGGAGACGGGATCTGGTTGATCAATGACCCGAAAAAAATGATGAATGACAGAGTAACCGGCAGAACTTATCTGGTTGCGGAAAATAACCACCAGTTTTTAAATAATACTGCATTCTCTATCTTGCAGGCAGCCAGAACAAGAATTTCAAAAACAGAATATATCTCCTGTCCTTCCTGCGGCCGCACATTGTTTGACCTTCAGGAAACAACTTCAAGGATTCGCTCGGTAACCAGTCATCTCAAGGGATTGAAAATTGCGATCATGGGTTGTATCGTGAATGGTCCGGGAGAGATGGCTGATGCAGACTTTGGTTATGTTGGCAGTGGCCCCGGAAAGGTCACATTATATAAGGGAAAGGAGGTGATGAAAAGAAATGTGAATAGTGAGACGGCAGTATCTGAACTTATTAATCTTCTGAAAGATAGCGACGCCTGGATAGAACCGGACTATCGTAGTGTGGTGAGTGTGGAGGGGTAAGAATGTAGGAATTCAAGATTAAATTTTTTACCCAACACTCACCACAATACAACGTGAGCCCCTTCTGAAATAATCGTGGAATAACAATCCGGAATTCTGCCATATTTTTCTTCATATGCCGATTGAATTTCAGTAATAAAGGGCTCCGCGAAATCTTTTTCCACCAGGGTGATGATACATCCACCAAACCCCCCGCCCATCTGTCTCGCTCCCTTTACCCCTTTTAATTGTTTTATTGTGCTAACCAGAAAATCAGATTCAGGACAACTGACATCATACTCCCTGCTCAATCCTTCATGGGAAGCGTACATCAGTTTTCCGAAATCATCCAGATTATTTTGTTTTAAATAATCACAACCCTTCAACAGCCTTTTGTTTTCTTCAAGTATAAAGCGGCACCTTTTGTAAACCGTATCATCAAGCTCAACGCGATGGGATTCCAACAAAGCAGTTCCGACATCCCTTAATGAATGAATATCCGAATCATACGTCCGGAGAATATTCACGCCGGTATTGCATTGATCCCGCCGCAGATTGTATTCCGAAGAGGCCAGCGAATGACTGACCATCGAATTCACAAGAATGATGCGGATATCGGGGAAATCAAAAGGTATATACTCATAGTCCAGACTCCTGCAATCCAGTTTCATCAGATGACCGGCTTTCCCGTGGAGGCTCGCAAACTGATCCATGATACCGCACTGAAGATTTGCGAACTGATGCTCGGTTTTCTGTCCGGCGAGCGCAAGATCCATTTTTGATAAACCCAGATGAAAGTGTTCGTTGAGCGCCAGCCCAAAGGCCGAACAAAGTGCTGCTGAAGAACTCATGCCGGCTCCTACAGGCACATTACCTGTTACTACCACATCCATGCCCCGGGGAAGATGTCTTTCGGGCATGATCATATGAATCATACCCAACAAATAAGTCGGCCATCCTTTTACAGGATGCATGTCATTCAGGGAAAAGGAATAATCCTCCTGATATTCCAAAGCTCTGACCGTGAGACAATTTTTATCATTGGGCGCCATGGCCAGCCAGATATTTTTATCAATGGCTGCCGGAAGCACAAACCCCTGATTATAGTCGGTATGTTCACCGATAAGGTTCACCCGGCCGGGTGCCGCAGTAATCTGGTACTCATTTCCGAAATATTGTTGAAATTGCCTGCGGATATCCATTTCCATTCTTCAAAAAAAATTAAAAGCACTGAATGTCATTCAATATTACACGAGAAAGGGATGAGGATCTGGATCTTTTACAGATCACCGATTTCAGCACCGGCATCCAGGTCAGGATTCTTCCGGAACTGGGCGCCCTTCTGCATGAATTTTCGATACCGCTGGGTAATCGAAGAATCCAGGTCATCAACAATTATAAAAATCTGGCTGATCAGAAAGAAAATGCAGCATCTTTTAAAAGTGCCAAGCTTTCTCCCTTCGTTTGCCGTATTTCAGAAGGTAAATATAAATTTGAAAATATCAGTTATGAATTTCAAAACAAATTTAAAGACGGATCTGCAATACACGGGCTCCTGGCTGACAAACCTTTTACCGTAACTGAAAAATTCATAGGCGAAAACGAAGCATTCATCGATCTCGAGTACCAGTATCAAAAAGAAGATCCCGCTTATCCCTTTGAATATTTAATAAATGTCAAATATACATTAAAAGCCGGCGGCCATCTTTATCTGGGCACCACAGTTAAAAACCTTTCCCCGCAGCGCATACCAATGGCCGACGGGTGGCACCCGTATTTTAGTCTGGAAGGAAAAGTGAACGACTGGTTGTTATCCTTTCACTCCAGGGAAAAACTTGCGTTTAATGAAAAACTGATTCCCATTGGGCATACTGTTGAGGCATTCGACTTCTATTCTCCCAAACTCATTGCCGGTGAATTTTTTGATAATTGTTTTTTATTGGAACCCGATCCCGGTATACCCGCCGCCACATTGGAAAATCCGGCCAACGGCCTTCGCATTAGTTTTTTTCCCGACCGTTATTATCCTTTCCTTCAGATTTATACACCGCCTGACCGCAAGAGCATTGCGATTGAAAACCTGAGTTCAGCACCCGATTCATATAATAATGGATTGGGTCTGATCATACTGGAACCCGGCGATTCACAAAGTTTTAGCGTGTTATATCAACTGGAATTCGTGTAAACATGTACCTTGCTTCATAATTGATTTTATGAAAAGTTTGAAATTCTTTTTTGCCATTGCCGGGCTTTTTTTGCTGGCAGGATGTTTTGAAATTAATGAGGATGTCGACGTGAAAGCGGATGGTTCGGGCGTATATTCCGTACATACCGATATGAGTCAGCTTCTCCAGGCCATGCAGACTTACCTCGGTAAGGATGAGATCGACAAACAATTACCGCAAAAAGAAATCGACACAACGGTGATGATGAGAACCCTGCTGGATACGGCAAAAAATATTACAGCAGAAAACAAAGCGCTGATAAAGGATGGTTATGTTCATTTAAAACTCAATATCACGGATAAAGTATTTAAAAGTGATATTGTCATCCCCTTTAAGAGTCAGTCCGACCTGCAGAAACTTTATAATTCCATGAATAACCAGACACTTGGATTTAACCAGTTGTTCAAGGGAATTGCCGGCAAACCGGACACTGCCATGATAGGGAACGATCAGGGTATGCCTGATATGAATCAGTTCAACGCCATTTATGATTTTGAAAGTCATGACGGCCTTATGTCCCGGAAATTAAACCAGGAAAAATGGAAGGCGCTGCAGGCAAGTCCCCAGTTCGCTCAAATGAAAGACGCTGGCAGCATGGGCATTTCCATTCCTTATACATTAACCATCAGCATTCCACGGCCTGTTAAAAAAGTTGACAACGAACTGGCTAAACTTTTCCCCGACAGAAAAAAGGTAGTGATTCAATATAACCTGATCGAGGTTTTCGACCATCCTGAAAAATTCGAATACACCATCGTTTATTAGTCCAACAGCAATGCTTAGAAAAACAGATTTTCTTGTGGTCGGATCTGGTATTGCCGGGCTAACCTATGCGCTGAAAGCAGCGAAAGCCTGTCCTGGTCAGCAGGTGCTGGTGATAACAAAAACCATTGCCGACGAAACCAATACAAAATATGCGCAGGGTGGTATCGCGGGGGTTACAGATTTTGAGAACGACAGTTACGAAAAGCATATCGAGGACACGCTGATTGCCGGTGATGGACTTTGTAATCCGAAGACTGTTGAAATTGTTGTAAAAGAAGGCCCTTTACGGATTCAGGAAATGATTGACTGGGGTGCGCAATTTGATAAAGACTCAGAAGGTGAATATAAAAGAGGAAGAGAGGGCGGTCATTCAGAATTCAGGATCCTGCATCATAAAGATGTTACCGGACGGGAAATGGAACGTGCCTTACTACAGACTGTTGCTGAGCAGAAAAATATCGAGATCATAAAACATTGTTTTGTGGTGGATATCATCACGCAGCATCACCTGGGTTACCTGGTTACAAAGGGAACACCAGATATAGAATGCTTTGGTATCTACGCGTTGGACATGCAGGAGAATATGATTGTAAAAATCTTGTCGCGTATCACTGTTTTTGCTACCGGTGGTAACGGGCAGGTCTATCGCACAACAACCAATCCCGTAATTGCAACGGGCGATGGCATTGGAATGGTTTACCGGGCGAAGGGCCGGATAGAAAATATGGAATTCATTCAGTTTCATCCGACGGCCTTATATCAGCAGGGTGTGAGCCCGGCCTTTTTAATCACGGAAGCAGTTCGTGGTGACGGAGGTATTCTCCGGAATAAAAAGGGGGAAGCCTTTATGGAAAAATACGACGAGCGTAAAGATCTGGCGCCGCGTGATATTGTTGCCCGGGCCATTGACAGTGAAATGAAAAAAGCGGGTACGGAACATGTATACCTGGACTGCCGGCACATGGATCTGAAAAAATTTGTGGAGCATTTTCCGAATATTTATGATACCTGTAAATCAGCCGGCATCGACGTAGCC
The DNA here is from genome assembly GCA_036495145.1 of Puia sp. Taxonomy (GTDB): domain Bacteria; phylum Bacteroidota; class Bacteroidia; order Chitinophagales; family Chitinophagaceae; genus Puia. The sequence goes on along the minus strand of DASXNJ010000174.1, from coordinate 2,883 downwards.
ACACAGATGATACCGGTAGCTCCCGCTGCTCACTATAGTTGCGGAGGAATAAAAACTGATGAGTGGGGACACACTTCCATCCGGAATTTATATGCGGCCGGTGAATGTGCATCCACCGGATTACACGGCGCCAACCGTCTGGCAAGTAATTCTCTGCTGGAAGCCATGGTATTTGCTCATCGTTGTTTTCTGGACAGTGTTGAAAGAATCAAAACACTATCATTCAGGGATGATATTCCCGACTGGAATGCGGAAGGTACTACCGCACCCAATGAAATGATTTTAATTACCCAGAGTATTAAAGAACTCCAGTTGCTGATGAGCGACTATGTGGGTATTGTACGCACGAATATTCGTCTGACGAGGGCATTAAAGAGACTGGATCTCCTGCACGAAGAAATTGAGGCATTGTATGAAACCACTTTATTATCTCCCCAGCTTTGCGAAGCCCGGAACCTGATCACAACAGGATTCCTGATCGTAAAAAGTGCGCAGTTCCGAAAAGAAAGCCGCGGACTTCATTTCAATACGGACTATCCCCATAAGAGCAGTCTGGTTCAAAATACAGTACTCTGATGAAAGCGATGATCCTGGCTGCCGGACTGGGCACACGTTTCAAACCGTGGACGGATGAACATCCCAAGGCGCTCGCTCTGGTAAATGGGAAAAGCCTGCTGGAAAGAAATATTCTCTACCTGCAATCATTTGGGATAAAGGAGGTGATGGTGAATGTGCATCACTTTCCGGATCAGATTCTCGAAACCATTCATAAACACAAAGGATGGGGAAGCGACATCAGTATCAGCGATGAAACGGGGCAGGTGCTGGAAACCGGCGGAGGTTTAAAAAAAGCAGCCGGCTACTTTGATTACGGATCCTTTGTGCTGATGAATGTGGACATACTTACTGATCTGGATCTGGAAGCCATGATCTTTTATCATGAAGAAAAAAAACCAATCGCCACACTGGCTGTAACAAACAGGAAATCTTCGCGTCATTTTCTTTTCGACCAGAACAATAGACTCTGTGGATGGCGGAATACGAAAACCGGCGATGAAAAAATATCTGTTCCTGTGACGCCACTAAATGAAAAAGCATTCAGCGGTATCCACCTGATATCTCCCGGAATATTTCCGCTGATGTATCAGCAGGGCAAATTTTCAATTGTGGATGTTTACCTTGGCCTGGCCGCTGATTATCCGATCCTTGGTTTCGACCATTCGGGTTCCAAACTGGTTGATGTGGGCAGGACGGAATCTGTTGGCGTAGCGGAAAAGTTGTTCCTGTAAAAGCAATTCTGAAAGGGTTATTCATTCCTGCTCTTGTGCTTTATCCATTCTTCCAATCCTTCGATTCCTGTTCAATGTGATGTATTTCCACTGTAACGCCGAATTTATTTTTCAAGTGGCGTGCAAGCGAATCAGCGGCATAGACACTGCGATGCTGGCCGCCGGTGCATCCGAAGTTGACCATGAGATTTTTAAAGCCCCGGTTGATATAATCTTCTACCGAAATATCTATCAAATCAAAAACGCTGTTGAGATATTCAGGCATTTTGGTCTGTTGCTCCAGGAAATCTTTCACCTCTTTATCCCTGCCTGTTTTGGATTTAAAGATTTCCAGGCGGCCGGGATTTAAAATGGCACGGCAATCAAAAACAAATCCACCGCCATTCCCTCCCGTATCCTGGGGAATAGTTTTTTTATATGAGAAGCTGTTGATATGAACCACCAGTGGTGTATCTGCATTTGCACGGGGAGGAATGAATCGTTCAATGATATGGTCTTCTACAATCAGATTCAGGATTCTTTCAAACTCCGGTACATTTTTCGCCATGGGATACTGATGCAGAAACGAACGGAGATTTTTAAGTCCCAATGGAATACTGACCAGAAAATGTGCTTTTCTTTCGAATAAACCGCGGAATCCGTAAGCGCCCAGGACCTGCATAAGACGTATGAGTACGTATCCCTGATACTGGCGGATAAATTCCTTTTTATTAAACGGAGCGCCCAACTCTGTTTCTGCACAATCCATATAATACTCAAGCAATCCATGTTTCCAGGCTTCATTCAGTTCGGCCTTTGCCTGCCAGAGCATCGACGCCACGTCGTATTGAATAGCTCCTTTCATACCTCCCTGGTAATCGATAAAATGAATTTCATCATTTTCAATCATTATATTCCTGCTTTGAAAATCACGGAACATAAAATATTTATACTCGGTGTTTCCCAGTTCAGCTGAGAATATTTCGAAGTCGGCAATCAGCTTTTCCTTATCATAAGGAAGTTGGAGAGTATCCAGAAAATAGTATTTAAAATAGAGCAGATCACTCAGGATCGCCTGTTTGCCAAATTCGCTGGAAGTGAGGCACCAGTTTTCATAATTCATTCCCTTATCGCCCTGGATTTGCAGGTGTGCCAATGCCTTCAGGCTTTTTCTAAACAGATCATATATTTCATCAGAGGGCCCGGACTCTTCGAGCCGGTTCAGGAGAGAGATATCGCCGAAGTCTTCCTGGATGTAAATAGTGCCTTCAGTATTTACCGCATATATCTCAGGAACCGGGCAGTTTTTGGTTTTAAAATGCCGGCTAAAATTTATAAAGCTAAAGTTCTCTTTTATATTGATCCCATAAGTAGCAATAAAAGATCTTTTGGCTGTACGTATTCTGTAATAAATGCGGATACTCCCCGACTGCGGGATTTTGTCGACTGACAGAATGGGCTGCTTGCTGTAAATGGCAAACAGATCGCAGATGTCTTTACTAATTTGATCCATAAGAAAAGATGAAACTACAAAAAGCTAGGCAACCACGGTGATATGCGGTGTTGGTTCAGTCTGACGTTTTAAAATACTTTCCTGATGAGCCGCTATCAATTC
>DASXNJ010000173.1:0-5365 GCA_036495145.1 Puia sp. | reverse complement strand
ACCGGGTTCGTCATCGCGGCTTTGATAGCCTGGTAACTCACGGTCAGCAAAGTGATCAGCAGTGCGCCTGCACAGGCCGCACCAAAGATCCACCATGATAAGTCAGAATGGTAAGAATATTTTCCCAACCAGTTGCCCATAAAATAAATTGAAAGAGGTACGGCAAAGAGCAGTGAAATCACTACCAGGCCAACGAAATCCTTGGAGAGCAATCCCCATAAGTTCACAACAGAAGCACCCAACACCTTACGCACACCGATTTCCTTTATTCTTTGTTCAGCCATAAAAGATGCCATACCAAAAAGCCCGAGACAACTGATGAAGATCGCCAGCCCCGCGAAGAATCCGGCCAGTTTGCCGATCCGTTCTTCGTCGCCGAATTTCTTCGCATATTCCTGATCAACCCATTGGAAATTGAATGGCTCTGCAGGACTATAGGACGCAAAGACATTTTTAATTTTTTCTATCGACTCCAAAGCACTTGTTTTGGAATTAATCTTTATGATCACGTAGGAATCCGGATTCGGATCAATATGAAATAATTGCGGTCTTATCTGCTGATAGGGATCCTCGATGATCATGTTTTTGATTACACCGATTACTTTAAAAGGATGATTGTCCCAGGTAATGGTTTCACCGACAATATTTTTTAAACCGATATATTTCGCAGCAGCTTCATTCAGTATAAAGGCAGCTGTGTCGGTTGAAAAAGATTTGGAGAAATCGCGCCCATCCACAAACTGCCAGCCTACGGTCTTTCCATATCCATAAGTTATGCCGGTATTCGGAAAATCAACACCGAGATTTGGATCCTTGCCCTTCCACATAAAACCTCCGTTGGTGGACCACACCGCAGTAGTCGGACCGCCGGATTCCGTCATTTCAACGATGGCGCCTGCACTGATCAGATCGTTTCGGACGGCATCAAAATGATTGTGGATTTCAGGAGTCAGCAAGGGCGCCATGATTAATCCGTTCCGGTCATATCCGATGGGTCTGTTTTTTGCGAACTGAATCTGCCTGAAAACGACAATGGTTCCGATGATCAGGATTACTGAAACTGTGAATTGCAGTACTACCAGCACTTTCCTGGGAATAGCAGCAAACCGACCCGCCTGGAAAGTTCCTTTTAATACTTTTACAGGTTGGAAGGAAGAAAGATAAAGTGCGGGATAACTGCCGGCAATAAATCCGGTGATCGCCGTGAAGGCCAGACAAAAAATCCAGAACAGCGGATTGGTCCAGAGAATTACCATTTCCTTATCTGCCACGCCATTAAACAAAGGCAGCATCAGTTGAACCAGCAGCAATGCAAGAATGAATGCAATGAACGCAACCAGTATGGATTCCATATAGAACTGGCCGATCAGTTGCTGACGTAAAGAACCCACGGCTTTTCTGATGCCCACTTCACGCGCTCTTTTTTGTGAACGCGCCGTACTCAGGTTCATAAAATTGATACAGGCCAGGATTAAAACGAAACTGCCGATGATTCCGAACAGCCATACATATTGAATGGCTCCGCCAACATTTTTACCATTCTTAAATTCACCGTGGAGGTGCCAGTTTTTCATCGGATGAAGAAAAAGCTGCGGATTATATCTTAGCTCGTCTTTTTTAACATTACGCAGTTTCGCATCCTTTATCTTTTTTGAAACATTTTCCATATTGGCATTGTCCGCAATCTGCACAAATAGCTGGAAAGCATTACTGCCCCAGGGATTGCCCATTTTCATGATCCAGTCGTCCTTATACAATTTTAAATTCCATGGTGATATAAAGGACATATTGCTAAACCGGGAATTCCGCGGCAGGTCATCATATACGCCGGTCACTTTAGTATTGAATTTGTCATCCATCCTGATGATTTTGCCCATCGGATCTGCATTTCCGAAAAGTGCCTTTGCCATGGAGGCAGAGATCAGCATGGAAAAAGTTTCTTTCAATCCTTCCCTGGTCCCTTTGAGCATTTTCAGGTTGAGCATATCCGGAGCCTGAGGTTCGAAAAAATTTCCGTCCTTGGTTATTTTTTTATCGCCCGCGGAAAGGAAATGCGATTCCGTCCAGGACGACATGAGCACGTATTTAAAATCGCTTCCATAAGATTTACGCAATTCTTCCCCCATGGGCCGGGGCATGGAGGACCAGGTTCCGATTTCACCATTGAGTGTATTATGCTGCATCACCTGGGCGATCTTCTCATAATTCGGATTATCCCTGTCATAGGATAATTCATCCCATATCCACAGTCCGATGATCATGGCCACAGCCATTCCGACGGAAAGGCCCACGATGTTGATGGCAGAATGCGCCTTGTTTTTGATCAGGTTCCTCCACGCGATTTTGAAATAATTCTTTATCATTTTTTTAAAGTTGAGCATGTGGCCGCTGAGGCCGGAGGCTGGAGGCCTTAGGCCTGAGGCATCCACCCGCCTTAAGCGATTAATATTTAATTCAATAACTTTTTTTTCTTAAACCTCCTATCCTGCCTCCCGCCTCCTGCCTCCTGCTTCCCGCCTCCCGCCTCATTCTGAGCGCAGACTTTTCACCGGATTCGCGGCCGCTGCTCTCATCGTCTGAACACTCACCGTTCCGATGGCAATGAAAAAGGCGAGCAAACCGGCGCCCGGGAAAATCCACCAGTTGATCGGGATCCTGTACACGAATTCCTGGAGCCAGTTATGCATCACCCACCATGCAACGGGCGAAGCAATCAAAAAAGAAACAATGATGAGACGGATAAAATCTTTCGACAATAATAAAACGATGCTGGCGGCAGATGCGCCCAATACTTTCCGCACACCAATTTCCTTTGTTCTCTGGGCCGTAGTGAATAAAGCCAATCCCAGCAAACCGAGGCAGGCTATGAATATTGCGAAACCCGCAAAAAGTGCAAATATTTTTCCGAATAACTGATCATTTTTGTAGAGTGCGTTAAAATGACTGTCTATAAAATAATAGTCAAACAAATTTCCCTGGAAGAAGCTGTTATACTTCGATCTGATGGCCGTGATGGTTGAAGCCAGATCGCTTGTATTTAGCTTAACGGAAATCGGATGATCGGTTCCGTAGAAGGGCATCAGCAAAACGGGCTCCATCGCGTAATGAAGAGACTTCTGATGAAAATCTTTTATGACTCCGATCACATTCCATTTCTTATTAAATACAAAAATATCTTTTCCGATTGCTTCTTCATTCGACGAAAATCCAAGCGACCTGGCGGCGGCTGCACTGATCAGTATATTATGCAGGTTATTAAAGCTCACGTTATAGTCTTGTAGCGAAAAATTTCTGCCTGCCAGTATCGGTACACCGTAGAGGTTTAAGAAATTAAAATCAACGCCCATATTCCGAACCGTAATTTTTGTATCCGTGTTTTTGTCTGTCCGGTGCACATTAAATGCCCTCCCTAATTCGTCGCCGGCAACCCGGTTGGAAGAACAGGCCACGGTGATGCCCGGAATCTGTGTCAGCTCCGCTTTGAAACTGTTTTCATGACTTATAAAGCTGGAATCGAAATTCGTCAGTAACGGCGGCTTGATAATTAATACCTGTGATAGATTCATGCCCAGATCCTGGTTATTTACAAACCGGATCTGACGATACACTACGAAGGACCCGATGATTAAGGCAACCGTTGCCGCCAATTGTGCAGTCACCAGTAATTTTCTAAGAAAAACACCCTTGCCAGACTGACTATATTTTCCTTTCAACACCAGGATGGGTTTAAAAGAAGAAAGCACGAAGGCCGGGTAAAATCCGGAAATCAGAATGCCCGTCACCAACCCGGCGATTACGATCAGCTTGATGTCGAAGCCTGTGATGGATTGTGAAAATAAATAGGACAAACTAAGATCTCTTTCCACCAGATGGTTGAAAGGATTCTGTACAAGATATATGATCAGGATGGCGATGCACAGTGCGATCAGGTTCATCAACAGGGATTCTGACAGAAATTGTCTGATCAATTGGGGACGTGTGGCGCCGGAAACCTTTCTGATTCCTACTTCCTTGGCGCGGTTCATGGAGCGTGCAGTTGTCAGGTTGATATAGTTTACCCAGGCGATGATAATAATGAGTGTGGCAATGATGAGCATTCCCCAGACGGCAGTGGAACTGCCTGTTTTACCGATCTCATATTCATAATCAGAATACAGATGGGCTTTCAAGAGGGGCTGGAGAAAAAACTTTTCATCACTTCCGGAGATTTTATCACCCTCGAAATAACGTTTGCTAAAGGCGTCAAATTTTGCCTGTAGCGCCTTATAATCCGTTCCCGGTTTTAAAAGCAAATAATGCCAGAAATCGGAATCCGTAAAATCATATTCTGCAGCTTTGTATGGATTTTTTTGTTCGTACAGCGTAATGTAGGAAACCAGCAAGTCGAATTGCAAATGGGAATTTTCCGTAACATCTTTACATACGGCTGTGATTTTATAGGGAAGTGAATCCGTGGATAGTTGGAGGCTTTTTCCAATCAGGGAAGAGAAATCGTTGTCGCTGACAACGAAAATTTTTCGGGCAAGTGTTTCGGACAGAATGATATTGTTGGGTTCGCGTAACGCAGTTTTCGAGTCTCCGGCGAGCAGAGGATAGCTAAAAACAGAAAGGAATTCGTTGTCGGCAGCTATTGAATTTTTGGCTTCATATTTTTTTTCGTTGTCAGAAAGGATCATTGCACCCAGCGGATATACCCGGGTGTTGTCCAGTACCTCGGGAAAATCTTTTTTCATTGCCGGTCCGACCGCGGAATAGGTAATGGTGCCATGTTGCACCAGTTTACCATGCTGGTAGCGGTCGTTCGCTACCCTGAAAATATTATTTGCATTTTTGTTGAACCGGTCGTAGCTCAATTCAAAACTCACAAATTCCAGGATCAGCAGGCAGGCGGCCATCCCGATGGATAGGCCAACGATATTAATTGCGGAATCTGTCTTGTTGTTTACAAGATTTCTCCACGCGATTTTGAAATAATTTTTGATCATTATTTTTTTGTTTTCAAATTTTCAAAGCTTAACGCCTAACGCCTAACGCCTAACGCTTTTCAGTCAACTCTCAACCGCCAACCGCCAACTGCCAACAGCCAACTGCCAACCATCATGCTATTCAGATCTCAGGCTGATGACCGGATTCGCATGCGCGCTTTTCAGCGCCTGGAAACAAACTGTGGCCATCGCGATCAACATCGCCAGCAAACCGGATACTGCAAATACCCACCATGGGATTGGCGCGCGATAGGCGAAATTGTTGAGCCAGTTATCCATCGCCCACCATCCCAGCGGAGCGGCGATGGCGAATGCAAGACCCACCAACATCAAAAATTCTTTTGATAATAAATTAAATAATGAACCGACACTGGCGCCCA
>DASXNJ010000172.1:0-2703 GCA_036495145.1 Puia sp. | reverse complement strand
TTCCAGTTTTTTCAAACATTGAAAAGAATGGTGCAACCACCGGACCTGATGATTTATTTACAGGCATCAGTGCCGACACTGGTTGGGCAGATTCAGAAAAGAGGCCGTGAATATGAGGAAAATATCAGGCTCGATTATTTAAAAAGATTAAACGATCTGTATAATAAATGGATTGACGGTTATAAGGAGGGAGGATTGCTGGTGATTGATGTTGACAAAAATAAATTTCCGGAGAATGAAGAACACCTCGGAGAAATTATTACCCGCATAGATGCACAATTGTACGGATTGTTTTAAGAGACGGCCGGAAATTAAAAAATAAAAGCTCCTTTTTGGAGGAGCTTTTGTAGCAAACAATGTTAGAGGTCGTTAGGTGGTAAACAATTGGCTGCCAAGATGACGAAAATATTCTTAAAATAACAAGTTTTTGTTAAGTTTTTTTTCATTTGGTGCTTTCCGAAGCGTTTTTAGCCTTAAAACAGCCGGTTTAGCCCGTCCAGCTTGATTTTGATCATGAAATATCTGCCATTAAACCCTTTGATATTTAAGCAAAACCGCCAGCGTTTCATAAAAGAAATGCAGCCTGATTCGATAGCCATTTTTGTCAGTAATGATGAAATTCCCAGTAACGGTGATGCGATTTATCCCTTTAAACAAAACAGTGATCTTTATTGGCTTACAGGAATCGTTCAGGAAGACACGATGTTGGTTTTATTTCCGGATCATCCGGATCCCAAATATCGTGAAGTGCTGGTCCTCGTAAGGCCCAATGAACTGAAAGAAAAATGGGACGGTAAAAGATTGCGCGCTGAAGAAGGTAAAAAGATTTCCGGAATTGAAACTGTGATCTGGCTTGACACGAGTGATGCCCTCATTCAGGTTTGGACTCATATCGCAAAAAATATTTACCTGGATACAAATGAGAATGACCGCAAATCGAGTTTGCTGCAAACGCGCGAATACAGATATATAAATGAAACAAAAGAAAGATATCCCCTGCATCAATATTTCCGTGCCGCGGCTATATTAAAACGACTGCGCGCGGTAAAGACCCCGGAAGAAGTGCAGGTGATCCAGCAGGCAATCGACATTACAGCAAATGCTTTTTCGAGGGTGCTGAAATTTATGCGTCCGGGTGTGTTTGAATATGAGGTAGAGGCGGAAATACAACATACCTTTCTATCGCAAAGGGCTACGGGCCCCGCTTATGGAAGCATTCTGGCGTCAGGAGAAAATGCCTGCACACTTCATTACGTATCGAATAATGCTGAATGCCGCGACGGGGATTTGATATTGATGGACTTTGGCGCTGATTATGGAGGCTATAACGCAGATCTGACGCGTACAATTCCGGTAAACGGAAAATTCAGCAAAAGACAGAAGCAGGTTTACAATGCCTGTTTGCATTTGCATCAGTATTCAAAAAGTTTGCTGAAGCCGGGTATTACCATAAATGCCTATCATATACTGGTCGGCAAGGAGGCGGACATTATATTTCAGAAAATCGGACTGCTTAGCAAATCGGATGTAAAGAATTCAACGCCGGAAAAACCCGCTTACTGGAAATATCTTTATCATGGAATTTCCCATCATCTGGGAATCGATGTGCATGACCTGGGACCGCGCGCCGAACCTTTACGTGCCGGGATGGTGCTGACGGTGGAACCTGGTATTTATATTCAGGAAGAAAAAATGGGTATCCGAATAGAAAATAATGTATGGCTTACCAAAAGTGGTAACAAAGATTTGATGAAAGATATTCCTATTACGATAGAGGAAATAGAGGCATGTATGAAGCAGAAGGCCTAAGGCTTAACGCCTAAAGCCATAATTTCGGGTATAAATTCAATGACACTTCCACACTTCCACACTAAATGAAACAAATCCCCAATATATTTACCCTCCTGAATCTTTTCTTCGGCTGTATAGCCATCGTTTGTATACTCCAAAATGGAATTACAATTGTTTATTCGAATGACGGACAATCCTTTGCTGATATTCCCGAAAGGATCTGGCTGGCTCCTTTATTCATCGGACTTGCAGCTATTGTGGATTTTCTTGATGGTTTTGTCGCCAGGCTTTTAAAACAAACTTCGCCTTTGGGAAAGGAACTGGATTCGCTGGCTGACGTCGTAAGTTTCGGTGTCGCTCCCGGATTAATTTTATATCAGTTCTTACGGATGAGTTTTATGAACCAGGAAAATGGAACAGACGTTTCTATGATCTGGCTAATGCCGGCATTCATACTACCATGCGCAGCTGCTTACCGTCTGGCTGTTTTCAACCTCGATAACACGCAGTCAAAAAGTTTTAAGGGCGTTCCGGTTCCGGCCGTTGGTTTAGCGGTTGCTTCTTTCCCATTGATTTACTGGACCCGAACCGGTAATCTGGCATTAACAATATTGTTGAATAAATGGTATTTATATCTGATAATAATTTTTTTGTCAGCCCTGATGACAAGCCGGATACCTATTTTGTCAATGAAAATCAGCGGGAAGAACGATCCGCAAATATTTCCCCGCATGATATTGCTTGTCTTGTCGCTGGTTTCTGTGATTCTGTTGCATTGGCTTGCAGTGCCGGTTATTTTCCTCTTTTACATTATCATATCTTTGGCATTCAAAAACAGGATTGCATGAATTTTTCGGTACAGATAAAAGTGATGCCACTCAAAGAATTATTAGATCCACAGGGAAAAGCAGT
>DASXNJ010000171.1:0-7438 GCA_036495145.1 Puia sp. | reverse complement strand
ATCGCGTTCAACCTGATGCGAAAATTTTTTCCCTTTCAGGTTGTTCACTTTATCAAGGCGGCTGAATTCATCCACCAGAATGAGTTGATCGAATCCTTTTTCATTCAGGAAGCCCGTCAGACAGCTGCCAATAAAACCCGCGGCGCCTGTTATTACTATGGAAGAAGATTGGGTCATGGTTCTGCTATTGTTTCCTTTTCTTTTTGAAAGGACGTTCGTATTATGCTTCCATAAAGGATTCCATCTTTTTTTGAATGGACGATCGAATTACGCTTCTACTCAGGTTCTATTTCTTTTTGAAAGGACGTTCGTGTCAGGCTTCTACAATTGATTCCATTTCCTTTTCAATCGCCGTATCATATTCATGTTTCCATTCCCGGATATTACCCCAGTTTTCTCCGTTTACAAGAATCAGTGAACCTGTTACTTCACCCAGATTTTCAAACGGCATTCCTTCCAGCGCTTTTTTAAAGGCTGGCAGTTTTTCATTTCTCACAGAAACAACCACCCTGCTTTGTGATTCTCCAAACCAGTATGCATCCCTGCGGATGGACTTATCCTGGCAGGAAACGGAAAACCCCAGGTTCTTATGAAAACCACATTCAGCAAGGGCTATAAATAATCCGCCTTCGGCAACATCATGCGCCGATTCAACCAGCCCCTGCTGGATACACTGTAATAATTTTGTCTGCAATACATGCTCTTCTTCCAGATCAAAATAAGGAGCAGGACTATATTCCACTCCATTCAGTGCATGTAAAAATGCGGATGAATGAATATCGTTTCTCGATTTGCCAATCATGAAGATCTGATCACCGGGCTGCCTGAAAAAAAGAGTCATTTTCTGATTTGTATCCTCCAAAAGTCCAACCATGCCAATAGTAGGTGTCGGGTAAACGGCTCCTTCAGGATGCTGATTATAGAAACTTACGTTCCCACCGGTAACCGGTGTATCAAATTTCAGACAGGCCTCGCCCATTCCTTTCACCGCATTTACAAATTGATAATAGACTTCGGGATCATAGGGATTACCAAAATTCAGACAGTTCGTAACACCCAGTGGAGTGGCCCCAGAACAAATCAGATTGCGGGCCGCTTCCGATACAGCGATCATGGCTCCTTTATAAGGGTCTGCGAGCACATAACGGCTGTTACAATCCGTCGTCATCGCGATCCCCTTTTTTGTTCCGAGTACAATAACAATGGCGGCATCGGATGGCTCATTGGTTGAGGTATTCGCAGCGCCCACGGTACTATCGTACTGAACACTGATCCATCGTTTGGAAGCAATTGACGGAAGACTGATCAGTTCAGCCGCAACAGCCTTTAGATTTTCTGCCGCAGTTTCCGGAATGGATGCTGCGTCAAATGTTTTTATTTTTTCAAAATAGGCAGGCTCTTTATACTCCCTTGTATACTGGGGTGCGCCGCCACCAAGCACCAGTTCCCCGGCAGGAATCAGGGCTTCCTGTTTTCCTTCATGATAAAAATTCAGTAAGGCATCATCTGTCACCTCACCGATATTCGAACAGGGAAGATCCCATTTCTCAAATATGTCAAGCACTTCTTTTTCTCTTCCTTTTTCCACCACCATCAGCATACGTTCCTGACTTTCGCTAAGCAACAGTTCCCAGGCTTTCATACCCGTTTGCCTGGTCGGAACCTTGTCCAGATCAATACGCATTCCAACGCCTCCCTTTGCACTCATTTCCGCGGTTGAGCAAATGATACCCGCAGCCCCCATATCCTGCATACCCACGACAGCACCGGTTTCGATTACTTCCAGACAGGCTTCAAGAAGTTTCTTTTCCTGGAAAGGATCTCCTACCTGCACCGCCGGCAATTCCTGCACCGATTCTTTGGTAATATTCGCCGAAGCAAAGGAAGCACCGCCGATCCCGTCTTTCCCCGTGGCACTGCCAACAAAAAAAACAGGATTCCCTTTTCCAAGCGCTGTGGCAGAAACGGTCCTGCCCTTTTTTACAATACCCACACTCATAGCATTCACGAGTGGATTGGTATGATAACATTCATCAAAATATATTTCTCCACCAACCGTAGGCACGCCAAAACAATTTCCATAATGACCAATTCCATGCACCACCCCCGCCAGCAGATGCTGTGTCTGCGGATCATTCAATTTTCCAAAACGCAGGGAATTGAGGGAAGCAATGGGACGGGCACCCATGGTAAAAATATCCCGGTGAATACCACCCACGCCGGTGGCGGCTCCCTGGAAAGGTTCGATGGCCGACGGATGATTATGTGATTCTATTTTAAAAACAACACCGAGCCCGTCGCCGATATCCATCAGACCGGCATTTTCTTCACCAGCTTTTACGAGCATTTTTTTTCCGTCACGCGGAAGGGTCTTCAGCCAGCGGATGGAATTCTTGTAGCTGCAGTGTTCACTCCACATGGCGCTGAAGGCACAGAGCTCCGTAAAATTCGGTGTGCGGCCCAATTTCTGACAAATCAGTTCAAACTCTTCTGAAGTAAGCCGGAGTTGTTCGGCGGTTTTTACTGTAATATCCATGTTCTTTGAGGAAACCGCAAATTTACGAAGGACGCGTTAATCTATTTGATAATTTTAGTATCCCATGAAGATCGCTTTCATTCATAATCATAAGGCATTTTTACCGGAACTCGCAGCCTACCAGGACTTTTTTCAGAAACAAAATATACAGACATGCATCGAAAAATATGGCGAGGAAGAACTGTCGGATGCAGATGTGTACTGGTATTTCATGGGCTTTTATCCGAAATCAAAATATAAAAAGAAACTGATCATTCACGAATATGCTTCCGCTTCGGTTCCCCCTTACCGTAAGCTGAAAGATTTTTTGAAAAGCAGGCTAAATCCCCGTCCTCATTTTCGCCTGTATCTGAATGAGTATGTCCGGGAGCAAATCAATATTCACGACGAAGTACCGTTTGGATTCCGCGATATGGGAATCTGTGAGGAATTTTTTTATCCAAAACCCAACACAGAAAAAGAATATGACTTTATTTATTCAGGCAATCTTTCCTCCGAACGAAACCTCGGTGATCTGTTGAAACATTTTGACAATGGTGCTTTAAAAAACCAGACGATACTGATGCTCGGAAACGATGAGTCCGGTCTGGCACAAAAATATGGCCACTGTAAAAATATTTATTTCCAGTCTGCCGTGCCCTGGCAGGAAGTTCCGGGCTGGATTGCCCGGGCCCGGTATGCAGTCAATTATATTCCGGATAAAGAACCCTTTAACGCACAGACATCCACGAAATTCCTGGAATATGCCGCGATGAAAATCCCGGTTATCAGCAGCAACTATTTCTGGATCTCCGAATTTCGGGAAAGATATGGAGGAAATTATTTTTTACTGAAAGATGATTTTTCAAATATGACCTGGGACCGGATCAGGGTTTTTCACTTTGAATTTCCAAAAATGGAAAGCTGGCGATGGGAAGAAAAGATCAGGGACTCGGGTGTGCTGGAGTTTCTTCGTCAGGCCTGATGAGTGTGGTGAATGTGGAAGAGTATAGAATGTAGGAATTCAAAATTAAAAAAGGAAATGATAATTTGAGAATGTGGGTATTTCATCCCAAATGGTATCATGATTCGCAAATATCAGTTATATATAATCATAGTGGATCTCGACCATCGACAATAATAAGCCACTTCATTTCATAGTGGAACTCGCCCATCGATAATAATTAGCTGCATCAAATCATACTGGAATACTGCTGTTAATAATAGTTAATCGCTTCAATTCAAAATGTAATTTGCAAATAAATGACTGGAAATGAAATCTCACATTTCCACCCTGTCATTTCCAATTTTAATTTTGAATTCCTACATCCTCTACTCTTCCACATTCACCACACTTCCCAAGGTTTTATCATATTCCAATAGTATTCTTTCCATCCCAAATTTCTCAATCACCAGCGCCCGTCCTGCCCGTCCCATCTCCGTGCGCTGACCCATGCTCAGGCCCATCATTTCCTCCATCCGGGCAGCCAGCCGGGCAGCATCATTGGGGGCTGACAAAAATCCATTCACTCCCTCAATCACCACTTCCTTGCACCCGGTATTAAATGATGTGATGATGGGCACTTCCATAGCCGCCGCCTCCAGCAGACAACGCGGTATTCCTTCGTGATAAAATGATGGAAATACAAAACAGTCTGCCTGGCGGAGAAATGGCCGGACGTCACGCGCAAACCCTCCATAATGAATGATTCCCTTTTTTTGCCAGTTCTTTAATTCGGATTCTGTAATGGCATCGCGGTGATTCTTCTCGAAAAAACCGATCAACTCAAACCGTACATCATACTTTTTATTTTTTAAAATTCGGGCAGCATCAACATAAACACCCACTCCTTTTGATCTGAGCAGACGGGTTGCCATCAAAAATTGAAAAGCCTTGCTGCGGGCAACGGGCTTATTGGACAAAGGGAAAAAATGAGTGGTATTTATGCCTTCTCCGGGTAGTATTTTTATTTTATCGTGGCTGACCAGCTTTTGCTGAATAAAAACATCCGCATCTTCCTGATTAAGGAACCAGACTTCCCGGGCCTTCTTCAGTGCCCTGCGATAGAGAAAACGAACAATCCTGTTCAGCCAGTTCGGCCGGTCGAAGGAGTAACCGAGCCCCGTAATGACGGCAACCGAATGAATACCACATCGGGCAGCCGCCAGCGAACCATATATATTCGGCTTGATCACATAATGAAAAATAAAATCCGGCTTTTCGGTCCGGTAGATGTGCTGCAGTGATTTCAACAGTCTGTAATCCTGTAACGGGTTCTCGGAACGGTTATTGAAACGAATATTCAGATAGGAGCACCCCGCTTTTTTCAGATCTTCTGCAAATTCATCGCGGGGGGCAATAACAAGCACCTCAAAACTGAGCAAAAGATGACGTATGAGATCTATACGAAAATTATACACGGACCATGCACTATTGGCAACAAGTGCGATTTTCTTTCTCTTCTGTTCGGGCTGATTTACGATCATCCGGTTTTATTAAATTCAAATTTATAGATTTGGGTAATCAAAATCAGGTAAAGTTCCCATGCTGACCTACTTTCTCTTTTTCTTTTACCTGGTTTCGGGAACTATTTTACTGCATATCATCATCCGGCGGAAAATTTTTCCATTCAAGATATATCATACGACGGCCATCGTTTTTTTCAAGGTCATCATGGGTTGTGTATACGGATGGGTATTTCTTCACTTTTATCATGGCGATGATACCTGGAATTATTTCATCGAATCAAAAGACGATACGAACCTGCTGATGCAGCACCCGCTCCGGTTCTTCCATCCTTTTTCAGCTGACTACCCTCTGGAAATAAAAGGCCTGCGCGGGTGGGACGCTCTTGTATTATATGTAAACGATTTTGAAAGATTGTTTATCATCCAAGGCCTTGCGGTGCTGAATCTGCTGAGCGGGAAGAGTTACTATACCGATGTCGTCTTGTTTGAATTTCTGATGATCGGCGGTCCCCTTCTTTTATTCAAACTCCTGGCACGGGAGTTTCCCAATCGCATCGGAATGAATTTTCTGCTTATCTTTTTTGTTCCCTCGGTAATTTTCTGGTGTAGCGGAATCCGGGCCGAGGGACTCCTGCTGTTTTTCATGATCCTGATGATTTATAACGGGCAGGCTTATGCGAGGAAAGCCGGGATCGGACCTGCCCTCGGATGCCTGGCTGGTTTACTGGGTCTCCTGCTGATCAGATACCAGTTCCTGGTGATTTTTCTACCGCCGTTTATCGCATATTGGATCAGCGTAAAGAAACAACTGACTTCCCCCCGGTATTTTAACAGGATCTACCTCATCTGCCTGCTGATATTCGCCATCAGCCTGTTTCTTCCGCCAGCCAGGCAACTCTCACGACCGATACGAAAAGCGCAGGAAAGTTTTTTCGTTCTGAAGGGAAATACAGAATATAAACTGGATAGTCTCAAACCCGGGCCCATCAGTTTCGTCCGCATACTTCCACAAGCGACAGTAAACACTTTCTTCCGACCCTACCCCTGGGAAGGAAAAAGCCTCCTGCAGTCTCTTTCCTCCGTGGATGTCATTTTTATAGTCGCCGGACTGTTTTTCTTTATCGTTTCGCCCAGGCGCAGGCAACAGATCTCACACCCACTCTATTGGTTATTCCTTTATTATAGTATCAGCCAGTTGATCATTATCGGATATGTTGTGCCATTCCCCGGGGCGATCGTTCGTTACCGGAGCATCTCTTTTCTCTTGCTCGTTTTGTTTCTCTATGCCGGCAATCCGCTGCTGCAACAGAAACTCCGATACTGGATTTTTAAATTACATTAGAATTAACCTTAATGTTATTATATTTAATGTTTTTAAATAGACAATTAGCAAAAACAAGGGTAATTTCTGTCATATTTTAGAACAGTTTCTAAAAAAATGGGTTAAAAGCTATTTTTTTTTCGTCCTTCTGAATAATCGCTTACTTTCGTTTCCATAAAAAAATATTGTACATGGAATCGTTAAGAGTAAAAGCAATTAACGATCTGTCAACAAAGTCTCCGGTAATACTTGACGGATCCGCCAAAATCACAGCAATCTTCCAGGAAAATGTATTTACTACCCGTACTGCAAGGGAATTCCTGAGCGATGAAGCCTACAAAAGCCTCACAGGCTCAATTAAAGGCGGAAAAAAAATTGACCGAATCGTCGCCAATCAAATCGCTGCCGGTCTCAGGCAGTGGGCTGAATTAAAAGGCGTAACCCATTATACGCACTGGTTTCAGCCATTGACCGGTTCTTCTGCCGAAAAACATGATTCCTTTTTTGCGATAAAAGGGGATGGTACTGCCATTGAACAATTCGAGGGAGATGCCCTGATTCAACAAGAGCCGGACGCCTCATCATTTCCTTCCGGCGGCATCCGGGCAACTTTTGAAGCCCGCGGTTACACGGCCTGGGATCCTTCATCCCCGCCATTTATCATGGAAATCGAAACCGGCAAAACTCTTTGCATCCCGACCATTTTTGTTTCCTATACGGGCGAAACACTTGACTATAAAGCACCACTGCTAAAGTCCCTGGAAGCTATGAACAAGGCTGCAGTGGACGTATGTAATTATTTTGATAAGAATGTAACCAAAGTGATCGGCACTTTAGGATGGGAACAGGAATATTTTGTAATCGATGAAGCCCTGGCAAATGCGCGCCCGGATCTGGTGATGAGTGGAAGAACCGTATTCGGTCACCCGCCAGCCAAGGGTCAGCAACTGGAGGACCATTATTTTGGATCCATACCGGAAAGGATATATGCCTTCATGCGTGACTACGAAACCGAGTGTTATAAACTGGGGATTCCTTTAAAAACACGTCATAACGAAGTCGCTCCCTCCCAGTTCGAATGCGCCCCGATTTTTGAAGAAATCAGTCTGGCCGTCGATCATAATACGCTACTG
>DASXNJ010000170.1:0-10658 GCA_036495145.1 Puia sp. | reverse complement strand
GGTCATGTTATTATTGAAGATTATGCTATTCTGGGTGGTATGTGTGCCATCCATCAGTTTGTAAGAGTGGGAAAACACAGTTTTCTGCAAGGCGGTTCACTGGTGGGGAAAGATATTCCTCCCTATATAAAGGCAGGCAGGTTGCCATTGAGCTATTGTGGTGTGAACTCTGTTGGACTTAAAAGAAGGGGTTTTAGTATTGATAAGATCAATCATATCCTTGATATCTATCGGATCATTTATAATAAAGGGCTAAATACATCCCAGGCGCTGGAATTTCTCGAAGAAGAATTTTCGGCTACAGATGAACGTGATGAGATTGTCACTTTTATCCGTGAAAGCGGTCGCGGCATCATCAAACGCTTTGGAAAAGGAAATATCGATGAAGATTATCCTGTCTGACGCAGGCAAGCGGTTCAACCGGGACTGGATATTCCGGCATTTCAACTATCAATTTATTTCTTCGCAGTCATATGCCATCACCGGCCCAAACGGTTCCGGCAAATCAACCTTACTGCAATTTATTGCCGGTGCGCTGATGCCTAGTGAAGGCAAAATCATTTATTACGATCTGAACGGAGAACCACAGGCTGATCATTACGCTATGCTGTCCTTTGCCGCGCCCTATCTCGAAACAGTCGAAGAGATGACGGCCAATGAGTTTTTTAAATTTCATCAAAAATTCAAACCCCTGGTAAACGGTATAACCATTTCACAAATCCTCGGGCGGGTTGGATTGAAAGATGCTGTTGACAAGCAGATCCGATATTATTCTTCGGGTATGAAACAAAGAGTAAAACTCGCGCAGGCATTTTTTTCGGATACGCCTTTACTGCTGCTGGATGAGCCCACCACGAACCTGGATGGATCAGGTACTGCTATGTTTCATGAATTGATACAGGACTTTGCAGGAGAAAGGCTGGTGATCATTAGTTCTAATGACCCGGCGGAATATTCTTTTTGCAAGACAATCATTGATATGAACAACTTGAAGAGTATAGGAGTATAAGAGTACAGGAGTGATAGTGAAAAGTTTTGGCCTCATTTCTATACTCCTATACTAGTACTATCTCTGGCTTGCAATCAGTAGATTCAGATCCGTATATTTTAAATCGAACCTTTGACTAAGATGGAAATTCGTAAGCGCACCTTTGAACATATAAATGCCGCTGCGCAAATGAATCTTATGCCAAACCAGATTATCGAATCCTCCCTCCTCTGAAGCTTCCAATAGCAGTGGCGTAATCACGTTACTGATCGCCTGGGAAGCCGTTCTGGCAAAACCAGAAGGGATGTTAGGAACACAATAGTGTATGACGCCATACTTTATAAATACGGGATGTTCATGCGATGTAATTTCAGAAGTCTCGAAGCATCCGCCCCGATCGATACTGACATCTATGATCACGCTACCGGTCCGCATATTACTTACCATTTCCTCTGTTACCACAACGGGTGTGCGGCCTGATTGGGAACTGAGCGCCCCAACGGCTACTTCACAGCTTTTTAATTGCTTGGAAAGAATGCGCGGTTCAATGACAGAAGTGTAAATGCGGAATCCAATATTATTTTGTAATCTCTTTAATCGGGATACACTATTGTCAAATACTTTCACCGAGGCACCGAGAGCAAGCGCCGCCCTGGCCGCATATTCTCCAACTATCCCTGCTCCTAAAATGATAACCTTTGTTGGAGGAATGCCGGATATGCCTCCAAGCAGTACTCCCTTACCATGGTTAGCAGAACTTAAATATTGTGCGGCAACCAGCATCACAGCGCCACCGGCAATTTCACTCATACTTCTTACAATCGGATAGCTTCCACTCTCGTCTTTCAGGTTTTCAAAAGAAATACCTGTTATCCGTTTTTCCATCATTTTCTGCAGCAACTCAGACTTGAGTGCCGATAAGTGAATAGGTGAAATAATCGTCTGGTTCATTTGTAGCAGCGGAAGGTCCTCTTCAACGACCGGAGCAGATTTCACAAGCGTCGGGCATTTGTATACTTCTGCTTTCTCATAAATGATGCGCGCACCCGCTTCGCTGTAATCCTTGTCTCCATAATGGGCAGCTTCCCCTGCATTGTGTTCTATTAAAACTTCATGGCCGTTGCTAATCAGTACACTCACTGCTTCAGGCGTTAATCCGATTCTGTTTTCCTGAAAAGCCGTTTCTTTGGGAACTCCAATCAGCAGCATACTTGATTTTGGCTTTACATCCAAAGTTTCTTCAAGTGTTTCGTAACTGAAAGAAGTACTGATATACGGTTTACTATGTTGCGACATGATATTAGGGCGTTTGGCTGCGGAAAATCCGATAAGCGGGAGTGAAAATTACAATTTTATCCTGAAATCTTTCCAATAACTGAAGGTTACTATTTTCCGGGTTTGTTCATTGATGATTTCCAGTAAAATGCCCATACTATCTTCCGGAAAAATACCTGGCGCCCGGTCCGGCCATTCCACGAGACAGATTTCTCCGGAATATAAACAGTCTTCAACCCCTGCACGAATAGCTTCTTCCTCGTCTTTTAACCGGTAAAGATCCAGGTGAAAAATGACGCCTTCAGGGAAACTGTATTCATTAATAATAGAAAACGTGGGGCTTCCGGCCGTTTCTTTCACTTTTTTTATATTACACAAGGCCCGGATAAAACTCGTTTTTCCCGAACCCATATTCCCTTTAAAAGCATATATTTTTTTATCGGGGAACGCCTTCCAGAAAGCGCGGGCTGTCTCGTCGATTTCAGGCAGACTATAAATCCATTCCATTCAACAAAGATAGATTTCCGCCTGTTTTATGAAGTGAAATTCATGCAACCGAAATTCGATAAATTTGCAATTGGTTTTTGATGAAATAAGCATGGAAACAGTTAATTGGAAGGTAGAAGGAATGAGTTGCAGCGCATGTGCGCAAACAATCAATGGTTTTCTTGAGAAAAAAGGAATGAAAGACGTGCGTGTCAGCCTCGCAGCCGGCGAAGCACAATTTCAAAATATTCCGGATTTACCTGAACAGGAAATCAAAAAGGGTATTGAAAATCTTGGATTTCATGTTGTCGATGAAACCTCGAGCATTAAACATCCAAACAAGTTTGTCCGTTATCTTACTATTTGTGTTCCCCTCACATTGATTTTGCAGTTGCATATGCTGGATCATGTACAGTTTCTGCACTGGCTGATGAATCCCTGGGTGCAATTGATATTATGTTTACCGGTTTATCTGACAGGGATGTATTATTTTGGAAAGAGTGCGATACACAGTCTTCTCCAGCGTTCGACGAACATGAATGTACTGATAGCACTTGGCGCGACGGCCGCATTTGTATATAGTCTGGCTGGCACTGTGTTTGGTTTGGGGGATACCTATATTTTCTATGAAACCTCGGCAGCCATCATCACGCTGGTATTCTTCGGCAATTATATCGAGGAACGGGCTCTTCAAACAACGCAGCGATCGCTCACCCGACTGGTTAAAACCCAAAAGGTCATCGCGAATATGATCGCATTCGATGACCAGCATCAGGAAATTATATTCCCGGTGGACAGCCTGCAATTAAAATCAGGAGATCTGATATTAATACGCAGTGGAGAACAGATTCCTGCAGACGCAAAAATCCTTTGGGGAGAAGGACAGGTGGATGAAGCTATCATAACAGGTGAAAGTCTTCCGGTAAATAAAAATCCCAAAGACCGGATTATCGGAGGATCTATATTAATCAGTGGTAATTTCAAAGCCCAGGTGACGGCGTCGGCTAAAGATTCCGTGCTGTCCAATATGATTGACCTGGTCAAACGGGCACAATCCGACAAACCAAATATTCAATTGCTGGCTGACAGGATCAGCGCGGTTTTTGTACCGGTTGTTATTGGTATCGCGCTGCTGACTTTTTTGTCGAATGTAATTGTTCTGCATGATTTAAGTTCATCCATGATGAGGAGCATCGCAGTACTCGTAATTGCCTGTCCTTGTGCAATGGGTTTAGCTACTCCGGCTGCCATCGCTGTGGGTCTCGGGCGAGCGGCGAAAAATGGAATATTGTTCAGGACTGCAGATAGTCTTGAGCTTTTTAAGAAAATCAATCAGGTTGTTTTTGATAAAACGGGTACATTAACTACAGGGTCTTTTAATGTAAAAGAATTCAGAATACTTGACCGGTCTTTGGATGAAACTGAATTCAGAAAAATTATATTCTCACTGGAAAAATACTCCAACCATCCGATTGCAAAATCGCTCACCCTTGCCTGGAAGGTTCAACCGGAACTACGCTGGAAGAAGATTGCTGAAATCAAGGGCTTTGGCGTTGAGGCGACCAGTTCAGACGGGGATGAATATAAAATCGGATCTGCCGCCTTCATCGGGAATGTTCCGGCAGATCACCATATCTGGCTGACCAAGAATAATCAGGTCTCCGGTTGGATTGATATACAAGATGAAATCCGCCCCGAGGTAGCGGAAGTAATGGCCTATTTCAAAAAAAGGAAAATTAAAACTATTCTCTTGAGTGGGGATCTCAAAGAAAAATGCCTGGACCTGGCGGCAAAACTGGGAATGGATGAAGTGATGGCTGAACAAACGCCGCTACAAAAACTTCAACAGCTGGAAAGGCTGGCAGATCTGTCTCCTACGGCCATGGTTGGTGACGGTATCAATGACGCACCGGCACTCGCCAAAGCAAGCGTCGGAATTTCAATGAGCGATTCATCACAGATTGCCATGCAAACGGCAGATGTTGTATTGATGAACAGTGGAATAAAAAAATTGCCGATGGCGATACAGCTCGGAACACAAACTTTTCTTACAATACGTCAGAATTTATTCTGGGCTTTTTTTTATAATGTGCTGGCGATTCCGGTTGCGGCTTTTGGTTTGCTGACTCCGGCTGTTGCAGCTGCAGCAATGGCATTCAGTGATGTGATCCTTCTTATCAATTCTTCACGCTTATTTGTTAAAAAGCTACTGTAAATTGAGTTTTATTCCAGAACATGAAGACAACTGAAGTCCTGAAACAATATTGGAACTTCGATTCCTTCCGGCCACTACAGGAAGAGATTGTGAATTCTGTTCTTCGTGGTCAGGATACACTTGCTTTACTTCCAACAGGAGGAGGGAAATCCATTTGCTTCCAGGTGCCGACCATTGTGAAAGAAGGACTTTGCCTGGTAATCAGTCCGCTGATTGCCTTAATGAAAGACCAGGTACAGAGCCTCCGAAAAAAGGGCATTACCGCCTTTGCTATTTATTCCGGAATGAGTCGTAAGGATGTGATATCTACATTTAAACTGGCTGCCACAGGAAATTGCCGCTTTCTATATGTATCTCCCGAACGGTTGGAAACTGATTTGTTCAAAGAATTTCTGCCCGCATTGCACGTAACCCTTATCGCAGTGGATGAAGCTCATTGTATTTCTCAATGGGGTTATGATTTCAGACCACCATATTTAAAAATCGCTGAAATAAGAAATGAATTACCGGATATACCGGTACTGGCATTGACAGCTTCTGCCACTCCGGAGATCCGCGAAGATATTTGCCGGAAGCTGAAAATGACAGCCCCCCGGATTTTCACGCAATCTTTTTCACGTTCAAATCTTTCATTCAGCGCACACAAAACCAGCTCTGTTTACAATAAGATGCTGGATATCCTTCGCCGGCTGGACGGCTGTTCGATTATTTATTGCCGTAATAGAAGAAGAACCAAAGAAATCAGTGATTTGCTAAATATGCATGGTATAAAGTCTGACTATTACCACGCCGGTTTGTCACAGGACGATCGAAATATAAAACAGGAGCGATGGATGAAAAATGAAGTCCGCGTCATTGTGTGTACGAATGCATTCGGAATGGGTATCGATAAACCTGATGTCAGACTGGTGATACATGCAGAAGTACCCGATAACCTTGAGAATTATTATCAGGAAGCAGGTCGGGCTGGCCGGGATGGAAAAAAATCCTACGCTGTTTTATTGTATAATGAAGAAATGCTGGAAGAATTGGAATCGTCTCACAAACAACACTTTCCTTCACTGGATTATATCCGGAAAATCTATCAGGGCCTGGCAAATTATCTGCAGGTCCCCCTGGGCACGGATCAGACGGGTTATGCTTTTGACCTTAGTGATTTTCTGATGAAATTTTCGTTTCAGTCCAAGCCTGCACAGGCAGCCCTACAACTCATACAACAGGAAGGATTTATTACGATGAATGATACGGTTTATAATCCGGCCAAAATTTTTGTTGTTGCGCCGAGAGAACAACTCGTTCAATATGAGCTTGACAATCCAGTATTGGAGCCATTAATAAAGACACTTTTGAGAACGTACGCCGGCATTTATGACCAGCCGGTTGCGATTAATGAAAAGGTTATTGCATCTATTTTGAAATGGGACCTGGAGAAGGTGTTAAAGGGTCTTTATCAATTACACAAATTTCAGATTGTTTTTTACGATCCGCAGAAAGAAACACCACAGGTATTTTTTAACCAGCCGCGTAGAAAATCTGCCGATATTTGGATTGACGAGAAGTCATATATGTTTCGGAAAAATCAATATATAAATCGGATTCATGGAATATTGGAATATGTACGGACGGCCGGATGTCGTAGTATTTCTATAACATCATATTTCGGAGAGAAGGGTGCAGAAAAATGCGGCATTTGTGACAATTGTGTAAAAAATGACAAGGGGATGCTCTCCTCATCTGAAATTGACTCTATATATCAGAAATTAAAATCTGGTACACAATCGGGTTCAGTTACATCCAGGGCAATGTTCGAAATGTTTTCGGATATTCACTCAGATCATTTGCGCAAAGTCATTGATTTCATGCAGGCAGAGAATAAACTGGTAGTTGATGAAGATGGAATTGTACATGTTTATTAGCCATCTGGATTAATTCCGGTCATAATATCAGAATCATAAACGAAATTCCTCTTATTAATCTTTATAAACGAAACTTCCAGCCGCTTGAAACCAAGTTTATCCAGTTGTATTTTTTTCATCACTTCCCTTTTTACAACATCAAACGGTATTTCTCAAAACTTCAAATTGGGAATAAAAGGAGGTCTTAGTTTTCCCAATCTTGCCTCATCCGGTGGTTCGGATGTGAGTGAGGGATATAAAACGATCTCAGGTCCGGATGTGGGTCTTATAGTTGAATATCGGATTGCAAAAAATCTGTTCCTTGAAAGTGGCCTGGAATTTTCAACACAGGGCGGCCAGAAATCCGGTTTACAAACTATTCCGGCATCTCCCGACCTGGCCCGGTATTTTCCACCAGGATCAAATGTGCAATTCCTGTACGCCAATTTTGCAAGTGCCGTCAAACTGCAATATCTGATGTTGCCGGTTTTAATAAAATATACGATGGACATGGATGATGCCGGTCATTGGAGATTATATTGGGACGGCGGAGTATTCGGAGGTTTGCTTATTACAGCCAATGCTTCTGCAAAAGGCACGAGCAGAGTTTATTATGATAAGGGGGAAACCAGCCAGGTAAGCTCAGTCGCTGTTCAGTTTGATAGCACAGGAAATATAAAAAACCAGCTGAATAATGCAAATTTCGGTATTCAGGGAAATGTCGGCGGACTCTATCATATAAATTCCATTTCTTATTTTATTGAGGCCGGGGGTAATTATGGATTTATCAACTTGCAAAAAAACAGCAAGAATGGCAATAATTATACAGGGGCATTGATCTTTCGAATCGGGCTATTATATGATCTGGAATCGAAAAAAAAATAATAACCACCATATATTAAATGATACCCGCCAGTTCAAGACTTTTTTTCTTCAGCTTTCTGATTTCTACATCTTCGATAATCGGTTCCGGCGTCAATATCAGAGAGGTTTTATTTTCACGCCACCAGCTTCCGGACTTTAATTCTTTAAAAGACAGAACGCCGATCAGATATTTGCGGTCGCTTTCAGCGTGCCATTCTTCTATCCATTCGAATTTATCTTTAGAGATAAAAGACCAGTCATCAAAGCTGATATATGCCTTCACATAAAACTCGTCGGTTAATTCAAGTGGAGCATGGTGATATAGTTTTTTATATTCGTAACGATATTGATAACGCAGGGCAGATAAATCACTCAAAACTGCAGAAGCAGTCGGGAAACTGCCAGCACCCTTTCCATAGAAAAATTGTTTATCAGCAAACCCGCTTTCAATCACGACCCCGTTATATTCATTTTTTACGAAACTTAAATGGTCGTCTGATTTAACAAACTGGGGAAGAACAAAAGCGGCTACTTTACCGTTCAGTAATTTTTTCGCCTGGCCAACCAGCTTAATTTCATAATGTTTTTCTGCAGCCACTGTTGCGTCCCCAGCCTGAAGATTTTGAATCCCGTTGAATACAATCTTTTTTGGGTGGACAACGATTCCGTATGCATGCGCCAGCAGGAGTGCCCATTTATTTACCGCATCGATGCCATCCACATCCAGCGACGCGTCGCTTTCTGCGAAGCCAAGCTGCTGAGCCAGAAGAAGGGACTGTTTGAAGTCCAGTTTTTCCTCAAACATTTTCGTCAGGATGAAATTTGTGGATCCATTTACAATCGCTCGCAGGGAATGCAACAAATCGTTATCATAATATTCTTCCAGATTTCGGATCACAGGAATAGAAGCGCAGGCAGCTGCTTCATATAAAATAGATCTGTCGGTTTCTTTTTGCAGGTCCAGCAGAGCGGAGAGGTGTTCTGCCAGCATTTTTTTACTGGCACTAACAACATCCTTGCCGTTTTCCAGTGCTGTCTTAACAATCTCGAAAGCCGGCTCTGTCTCATTTATGACTTCAACAATCACATTAATATCCGGATCATTCAGCAACTCATCTTTATCGGTTGTAAAAAGATCTTCCGGTGCATTCCTTTTTTTGCCCGGATGTTTAATACAAACCTTTTTGATGGTTGCTTTAAGAGAGGGTGTTTGCTGCAAAATACGGTAAAGACCTTCGCCTACTACACCAAATCCAAAAAGTCCGATTGTCAGTTTTTTATGTGCATCCATATGATAATTCAACAATTTTCCAGTCTTCTCAAATGTTTATTTGACCTAACAACGATCCGGTCAAATGTGTTGCGAAGATCCGTTATTAAATCTTCAGCTTCTTCCAGGCCCACCGAAAGGCGGATGAGGCTGTCCTTTACCCCCGCTGCCCGCCTGATTTCCGGTGGAATCGTTTTATGTGTCATTTCAGCAGAATGGCTGATAAGACTCTTGATTCCACCTAAACTTTCCGCAAGCTTAAAGAGTCTGGTTGAACTTACAAAACGTCGGGCGGCTGACAGACTATCTTCTTTCAACGAGAAGGAAACGATTCCGCCATAACCTCGCGATTGTTTTTTCGCGATCAAATGATTTGGATGATTGGGAAGACCTGGATAAAATACCCGGTCTACGGCAGGATGATCCTGCAGGA
This sequence comes from Puia sp., assembly GCA_036495145.1. Lineage (GTDB taxonomy): Bacteria > Bacteroidota > Bacteroidia > Chitinophagales > Chitinophagaceae > Puia. Next base: position 1,232 of record DASXNJ010000170.1, on the reverse strand, counting down.
GCTCTGCAATTTCCTGGGCGCTGCTGCAATGCTGTCGCATCCGCAGCGTAAGCGTTTCCATGCCCCTTATTACAAGCCATGAATCAAAGGGGCCAAGGATAGCACCGGCAGCATTTTGGTAAAATCTGATTTTTTCGCCCAATTCCGCAGTGGCAGTCACAACCAAACCAGCAATCAAATCACTGTGTCCGCCAAGGTATTTGGTGGCCGAATGAACGACTATATCGGCTCCCAGTGCGATCGGTTTTTGCAGGGCGGGACTGGCGAAAGTATTATCTACACATAAGAGACAATTGCCCGTTTTGGCAATGGCTGCGATCGCAGCAACATCGGCAATTTTCAATGTTGGATTGCTGGGCGTTTCCAGCCAGATCAGTTTTGTGTTCCTGGATACGGCCTGAAATACATTTTCAGTCCGTGAAGCATCTACGTAAGTAACCTGGATGCCGAATTTTTTATATACCTGTTCAAAAAGCCTGAAAGCACCGCCGTAAATGTCATCAACCGCGATGATTTCATCGCCTGATTTAAGCAATTTAAGGATCGCATCGATCGCTGCCAGACCGCTGGCGAAGGCCAGTCCCCTGGCCCCTTTCTCCAGAACAGCGATCAAATTTTCCAATACCGCGCGTGTCGGATTATTACTTCGGGCATAATCATAACCCTTGTGAATACCGGGAGCATCCTGTACAAAAGTGGAAGTCTGATAAATAGGTACCGAAATTGCGCCTGTAAGCGGATCAACCGGTATACTGTGAATAAATGCTGTTGTTTCCTGCATAAAATAATCCTCCATCCCTTTCGGGTTTTTTGGTGAAATAAAATATGCCTTCAAGAATTGACTGGAATGCTTTGATGTCATACGGGGTATAAACAAAAAAGCTCTTCCGGATGTCAGAAGAGCTTTCAATATGGTAAATATTAGTAAGCAACGATTCTGACTTATCTGTCCCGCCTTCAGCGGGTTGGATTTGGCACCTTGTTCCATTTTTGTGGAGCAGGTTGTCAAGGCTTCGCAGGGCCATTACCCTCAGCCTTTCTTGATAAGCAATAAAAGAACTACTGCAAATATAAGGCGGGTACGATATTCTTAAAAATTATTTTTCCATGAGTCAGGGAACAAGCCGGCCCGTATATTGTTATTATCTTTAGCGATTCCATTTTAACATGATTGAAGAAAAAAGTACGCCTCTTCTGACGGGCGAAGAGTTGATTGAGGTTTTCGGAGCCCG
>DASXNJ010000169.1:0-3326 GCA_036495145.1 Puia sp. | reverse complement strand
TATTGCAGCTATCTCCCTGTTCCGGTTTTTCCTACACCCTTCTACGAAACCATTGTATGCCTGGGATTGTTCTTCCTGATATGGTCGGTCCGTAAAAAATTTAAGGTTCCGGGAACGTTGTTTGCTTTTTACCTCATCATTAATGGTATCGAGAGGTTTTTTATAGAAAAAATACGTGTCAATTCCCGGTCTTCGATATTTGGTTATCATCCAACCCAGGCTGAAATCATTTCTACCCTTCTGGTAATAGGGGGCTCCGTACTGTATTATTTCCTAAAGAAACAAAACGGCAGAATGCAGATTTCTCCAATGCCTGATTCGTGAACTCATAAGCTTCCGTGTTTGAATAAGTCTGAATTTACTCCATCTGTTCTTTGTAACTGATTGATCTTCCGTTAGTCAGCGAAATTGATCATTTATTCTAATTCCTTCTCAGACTGCAATTTTTTTTCAGGCCTTGCGTCCAATTTCAAATCCAGAGATCTCCGGCCATCAATAAAATCAGCCTTTCAACACATTGCATTGTTCTATGTTATACTTAGTACCAATCTTTGTCCTGTAACTACCTAACAATAGTACCAAGCTAAACTAATTATTATGAAGACATTAATTACCATATTATTTCTTGGCATTTCCGGGTTTCTGACTGCTCAGACAACGATTCAGGGTTCTATACGCGATGAAAATAATGGACCGCTCGAATCTGCCAGTATTTCACTTTATAAAGGAACGGACACTTTAGCCTTGAAAACAACAGCTTCAGCAAAAGACGGCAGTTTTATATTTTCCAATATCCAGGCAGGAACGTATCGTCTCCAAATTTCCGCAGTAGGATATACTACTATCGCAGGCACAAGCATCAAAATAGCAGCGGGTGATAAAGAATTCATACAACCGGCTTTCAATCTTAAAAGAAATAGCAATGAACTACAGTCCGTAGCGGTTGTTTCTAAAAAACCTTTTATTGAGCAAAAATCCGATCGGATCCTCGTGAATGTAGATGCATCTCCCGCAAATGCCGGAACATCAGTGATGGATGTACTGGAAAAATCACCAGGTATCTCCGTTGATAAGGATGGAAATATCAGTCTCAAAGGCAAACAGGGCGTTACGATCATGATTGATAACAGACCAACGTATATGTCTGCTGCACAACTGGCAATATATCTGAAAAGCCTGCCTTCGTCCGCTATCGATCAATTGGAAATTATGACCAATCCTTCTGCAAAATATGATGCAGCGGGTAATTCAGGTATTATCAATATAAAAACAAAGAAAAATAAAGCGAGAGGATTTAATGGATCAGCTACTTTAACCTATACCCAGGGTGAATATGCGAAACCCGGTGGCAGTCTGAATTTGAATGACCGGGAAAATAAATTTAATTTCTTCCTCAATGGGGGATATACATATTGGCAGGGGTTCCAGGATTTGAATATTAATAGAAATTACCTCGACGCCGGAACAGACAATATTAATTCAATTTTCACGCAGAACACGCATATAAAATTTCTATCTCCCGAAGTAAATTTAAAATTAGGAGCCGATTATTTTCTCGATAGTAAAACCACTTTAGGAATCGTTTTAAGCGGTTATCAGAATAACGAAACAGATCATTCGGTCAGTAATATCACTTTGAAGAACGCAGACAATATTCCTGATTCACTGGTGCAGTCCACAGGCAATATTCATGGCAAATGGTCCAATGGCACGGTGAACCTGAATTTCAAAAGACAATTTGATTCAAGTGGTCGCGAACTGACGGCAGATGCAGATTATATTTATTACAAATCTACCAGCGATCAGCTATTTCAGAATTATACCTACGATCCAGCTATGAAACCACTGTCATCGAATACGCTTAGTGGAGATCTTCCTTCCACCATTAATATATACAGTTTCAAAACTGACTATACCCATCCTTTTCATCATGATTTTAAATTGGAGGCCGGGTTGAAAACCAGCTTTGTAGCGACCGACAATAAAGCGAATTATTTTGATGTAAATGGTAACGAATATATTCCCGATACATCCAAGACCAATTATTTTGTTTATCATGAAAATATAAATGCTGTTTACTTTAACCTGACAAAAAAATATAAGAAATGGAATTTCCAGGCGGGTTTGCGTGTGGAGAACACCAATTATGATGGTCATCAATACGGTAATATTTATACGGTGAATAACAATGATTCTTCTTTTAAAAAATCATACGTTAATGCATTTCCTACCGCCTACGTATCTTATGAATTGAATGATAATAATACATTCAATGTGAATTTCGGACGACGGATAGACCGGCCCGACTATGGTGACCTGAACCCATTTTTATTTTTTTTGGATGAATATACTTACCAGGCCGGTAATCCTTATCTGCAACCCCAGATCAGCACAAATATTGAACTGTCTCACACATACCACAATATGCTGACTACAACATTAAATTATAGCAATACACAAAATTTCTTTGCTGAAACATTTGAACAGGATGGTCACGCTACTATCGTAAGACGTGGGAATATCGGCAGAAGAGAAAATGCAGGAATTGCGGTCAGTCTAAGCCTGCCAGTAACAAAATGGTGGAATACGACCATCTATGTAAATGTCAACTACAATCATTTTACAGGAGAATTATATGGTGAAGCGCTGAATGTAAATGCTATCCAGGGAATGGGAAATATGACCAACATGTTCAAATTCAAACATGGATGGAGTGCTGAATTATCCGGCTGGTACAGAACCAGTGGGATCGAAGGGCAGATTTACATTTTACCAATGGGACAGACTTCAACCGCCATTGCAAAACAAATCATGAAGGATAAAGGGACGTTGAAGCTGGGGCTCAGGGATATTTTTTACACCCAGCAGGTGAGGGGAACCATCGACTTTCAACAAACAGAAGCAACTTTTCATAATTCCAGGGATAGTCGTCAGCTCAGTCTGACATTTACCTACCGCTTTGGACATGCAGTTAAGGGAGCACAGAACAACCATCATTCAGGCGGGGCAGATGATGAATCAAGCAGAATAAAAAAAGGCGGCAATAATTAGTTTGTGTGTTTTAAGAATAAAGCTCTGCCCGGTAACCGGGCGGGCTTTTTATTTTTTACTTTTGTGTTATAATATCTGAATATGCCTTCATTTGATATCGTAAGCAAAATAGATGCGCAGACACTGGATAACGCTGTAAATGTTACCAAAAAAGAAATTCAAAATCGTTTTGATTTCAAGGATTCTCCTGTTTCCATAGAACTGAATAAAAAAGAAATGAAAATCGATCTGGAAGCAGCCAGCGATATGAAAATCAAACAGATCACGGACGTTCT
>DASXNJ010000168.1:0-5862 GCA_036495145.1 Puia sp. | reverse complement strand
ACAATGGGAAAACAGGGCTGCCTTTGCAATGAAATTCCCGAAGGAGGTAGCCTGTTATGAAATCATCCGGCGTTCAAGACATGGTGATGATATTGTGGAGGAAAGCCTGAAAGGATTTAAGGCAACCATGGGAAATTTTACGCATAACGCGATAAAGAATAAGGAATTGATTTCTGTATCTGTGGAAGTTTTCTGGAGCATGGCATATGGCCCGCTGTATACCTTGTTACGTTTTCATGAAGAAGGCAAAAGCATTGGCGGACGACCCTTCAAGTTTTCCAGGAAATTCATGGATGAAACTTTTCAACTGGTTCTGAAATCACTGACGCCATAAATAATCTCACTTATAAAACGATTTATCATGACGATCGATTTATCAAATATTTTCATTTTCAAAACAAATATTCAAACTGAATTTGATAAGCTACGGATAAAGAATGTATTGGATGCATCCCAAAAAGTACTGAAATGGAATGTCGATATGGAGGATGTGGACCGTGTACTGAGAGTAGTGTCGGATTCTCTCACCCCGCAACAAATTATCTCCGTGCTCGATTATGTTGGTTTTGAATGTACAGAGTTAGAATAAAATACTTATCATGAAACAGAAAAAACAGGCGGGTATTCCTTTTACCGGTTACCAGAAATTCACCATTTTCCTACTGGCCATTACGATGTTTACGGTCGTGCTTGATTTTATGGTAATGTCACCGCTGGGGGATATCCTCATGAAATCGCTTAATATAAAGCCCGCGCATTTCGGGTTGGCAGTTTCTGCCTATGCATTCAGCGCGGGTATTTCCGGTCTTTTAACAGCAGGATTTGCGGACAGGTTCGACCGTAAGAAGCTGCTTCTTTTCTTTTATACAGGATTTATAGCGGGGACCCTGCTCTGCGGTGTTGCAAATACATATCCGTTACTCGTAGGTGCACGCATCATTACAGGTTTATTCGGAGGGGTGATAGGTTCCATATCGATGGCCATTGTGGCTGATCTTTTTGACCTGCAACACCGTGGCCGGGTCATGGGTTTTATGCAGATGGGATTTGGAGCCAGCCAGGTATTGGGAATACCGATCGGATTATATCTGGCAAATCTCTGGGGATGGCATGCACCGTTTCTCTGGGTGGGAACGATGGCGATTATTATCGCTATTCTGATTGCTGTAAAATTAAAACCACTAACCAAACACCTGGCTATTCAACAGGACAAATCAGCGCTCAGACACCTGTTGCATACCCTGGCAAAAAAGGATTATCGTATTGGCTTTTCAGCAACCGCACTTTTGTCGATTGGAGGATTTATGATGATGCCATTCGGAAGCGCATTTGCGATTAATAACTTACATATTACCCAGCACCAACTGCCATTATTGTTTATGGTTGCGGGTCTCAGCACGCTTATCGTCATGCCGCTGATCGGGAAACTGAGCGACAAGGTGGACAAATTTAAAATCTTTGTGGGGGCCTCTGTATGGATGGCTGTCATTGTGGTGATATATACCAATCTCGCGGTTACGCCTCTCTGGCTGGTCGTGATTTTTAATGTGCTGATGATGTGTGGCATCATGAGCCGTATGGTTCCTTCGAGCGCCCTGATTACGGCAGTTCCGGTACTGCAGGACAGGGGTGCTTTCATGAGTATAAATTCCTCGCTGCAACAGATCGCCGGCGGAGTTGCAGCAGCATTTGCCGGAATGATCGTCATTCAAAAAGATAAATTCAGTCCGCTGGAGCATTATAATACCCTGGGATATATTATTGTCGGAATCAGCGCAGTGAGTGCATTCCTCTTGTATCGCGTTAGCGTTTTGATAAAAACCAAAGCAAAACAATCAAGATCACAGAAAGAAGAGCAGGTTATTATGGAGAAGGAGGAATTTATGATTGAAAAATAAAAAGATGCCATGCTCAGGGATATCGAACAGCTTTATTTGCTGAAAGAAGAGCCTTTAAAAAGCTGTCTGATCGCCCTAAGGGAAATTATTCTCAAACAGGATCATGACATCACAACTGCCTGGAAATACCGTATGCCTTTTTTCTGTTATAAGGGAAATCCCGAAAATTAAAATCTATAACCAATATGGATGGCATATCGGAAACCCAGGCTCCAGAAATTTGATATACCGCTTGAACTAATACCTGAATCTTTGGTCAGATCATTAAGTAAGGGGAATTTCTCTTTCATTGCAGCAATAATCTCCTGTAGTTTTTCATTCTGATCTCCCGAGGTATTACCATCGAGTTTTATATTAAAATAGTAACTGGACAAGGCTGGTCCCAATAAAACACAGTCAATAACAAGTCTCTTTTTTATAACGAACTGATAGCCCAGTTCACCACCAAAATTTAAAAAGCTTATAGATGTATTCAGTGTCAAAAAATTGGCGTTCGATGAATCCCGACCGGTCCTTACATTGTTAAAATGATAAAAACTAACAAAGGGAGCCAGGAAGACGCCATGTGGTGCATCATATTTATTTTCCTGGGACAGGTAAAAACGGTATTCAGATCCTATGCTGAATCCGCTTTTTTTCTTATCGCTGTTGAATGTTATGCTACTATTTGAAATCACTGAGGGCATGGGAAATTCTATTATGCCCCCATATAAGGTGAAGCTCCTTTTTTTTGATAATATTCTTTCATAATTCAACTGTATTCCGGAATATAAAATCCAGCTGGTCAGGTTTACTTTTAAAGTGTTTTTATAAACTTTTTCATGATTTAGCGCAATGGAATCTTTAACCTGCGCTTTTGCATTGAGTGCAGTAATGAATATGAAAATGATTGAGCCTACGGTCTTAAAAATGCCCGAACGGATCCTGGATTTATTTTCATGTGCAGGTGACATAGTTGGTTAAATTTTTTAAATGGATCGGAAAACTGAATTTAACCCATTTAACGGTAATTAAGAATTTTGAACCTGCATTTAACGGATAAAAAATATCATTCTGATCAATGGGATGTAATTTCATCGCCTGACCCTGCCAATATTGCATTTCAGCATGGTTCAACATTATAGCTTACAAATCCTCAACAATAAAACAATGAAAAAAAACATTATTTTTTACGGTCTGTTAACGTTTATGACACAGGCTATTTCAGCGCAATCTAATAAAACCAATCTTAGCCTGCAGGTATCTGCAGCTGCTACTGCAAATCGTGCGCAGCTGGCCAATTATGTTTGGACGAGAACGGTTCAGGTGTTTGTGGATGGTGCTTTGAAGAATACAATCGTTAGTTCGATATCCATTGGGCCCGATGGAAAAATGGTTACCACGGCTGTATCGTCTACGCCAACAGATCCTCCGCCAACCAGAGGCATACGTGGTGATATTGCCAGAAAAAAAATAGCTGAAATGAAAACCTATATTGATAATGCCATGTCCACGACAGCCGGCTACATTTATCTGTCAAAGGGAAAAATGGTTGACTATTTTGATGCGGCGGGTATTTCACAATCAGGTAATACGATCACCGTCGCGGGATCCAATGTAAATCAACCCAACGATCAACTGACGATGAAAGTGACACCTGGTACCTTCGCTTATATCAGTCAGAGTTTTACCTCTATTCTTTCAGGGGGAGACGCTATTTCAGGAGTATGTAATTATAAGACATTCAGCAACGGACTGACTGCTTTTAATACAGGTGAACTGGACCTGCCAGCCAAGGATATGAAACTGATGGTTTCAAATACCGGATACGCAAAAAAACTGCAATAAAGAAAAACGCGTAATGCCTTAGGCCTAAAGCATAACGCCTAAAACCCGACGCCGAGCCTATGAGTTTGATAAAGGGGCCCTGAAAATTCAGGGCCTTTTGTCTGCCGCTTCGATTTGTTGTTTATATCGTTTTGATTTGAAATAAAAATCCATCTGTAAGCCGATTGCCTGTACGGGTTCAACGCCGGGTTTATTCTGAAACTGATACAGATAATAAATTTCAAAATCCATATTTTTTATGACTTTGATATCGGATCCCGCTGTTAACCGAAATCTGTTTTGTGTGTTGTCGTTTAAATAAAAAAAATACTCGCTCCACAGATATGTATCAAAAGTCATATACTCAGTCTTAAAATTCCGGATAAATTTAAGCCGGGGTCTGTATATAGGTTGGAACTCACCATTTACCCAACGCCAGTCCAGGCGATTGCGGGCAGTAAGCGTAATATTCAGAGGCAGATGAAAATTGGAATTCGATTCCGTTTCCAGAATATTGACTATTTTCCTCTGATCGCCAGGAGGCGTGTTAGAATAAGAATATCCAACCCTGAACCAGCAATAATAGCCGACGGCTGTATCATGCAGCTCTTCAAATTTCCTGCCTCTTAACCAGGGTAACGCAAAAAAGTCCAGATAGATTCCTGTGCTTCCATCGGTGTACTCTGAATTGGCTCTGGTACCGGAAACCATTCCATATAGCCGGAACCTTTCACTGATCCGGTAATAAATATCTATTTCCGGCCATATTTGCTTTTTCGATGAGGAAGAATCCTGTGCCTTCATCCATTGCACGCCGAATGTGAAACACATTAATAAAACAAATCTCAAAAATTGGATCTTCACGATCTGTCGTTTAACGGTTAAATTAAATGAGTCAGAAGTTTAAAATGACTGTTTCATTGATCAGGTACCGTCGATGCATCAAATTGATGCAAAAAAACGGCTTGTTCCAAATAACTGTAGATTTGTTTTACGGTTAAATAATTAAAAATCCCCGGATTATTGATTCGGCTTAGTTAACTTTATTAGGAATTTTTTTTAAAACAACTATTATGAAAAAATTGATCTCACTGTCAGCCGCCGTTATGTCTTCATTTATTTTGTTTACCTCCTGCGGACCCACTCTCACTGTAACCAGTGACTATGATCATACAGCCAATTTTAGCCAGTATCATACTTTTAAAATCGTTAAACTGGAACAGCAGTACCAGGCGCTCAGTCAGCTAAACCAAAACAGGATTATCGCTGCCGTGAGGGCCCAAATGATTGCCAAGGGTTTTACTGAAGCAGAAAATGCCGACCTGCTCGTGAACATTACCAGTATTTTGAAAAATGAAAAAGAGATTGTTGCAAATTCTTATGGTTACGGAGGCGGATACAGACCATATGCGTGGGGCGGTGGTAATATGTCAACAACAGTGAATGTCCAGAATTATGTAGCCGGTTCACTGATTATCGAAGTGGCTTCAGCGCAGGGGAACAAATTACTTTGGGAAGGTATTGGTAACCAGGATATAGATTCACCTTCAAAAAATCCTGATCAAACAGTTCCTGCGGCAGTACAAAAGATCATGGCGAGTTTCCCTCCGGGCATGACGGCGAAATAAGCGAATGAATAATATTGAGTTTTAAAAAAAGGGAGCGAGCTCCCTTTTTTAATTATTAATGATTAATGATTAAGGATTAATTGAAGAAGTATTTGGATAGTATTAGTATTTGGAGAGGGGTAAGTTTTATATCTGAATAATGATTGTTAGTCCTGAAATTATGAACGACACAAACTTCAAAAAGGAAATAATTAATCTTTAATCATTGATATTATAACCTGAATCCTACAATGAAGAGTAATGCGATGGTCGCATTTTCCTGATTAGAAGAGTAGAAACCTTTGAGTTCGACATTGTATGAGATTTTCTGTTTCTGAACCAGACGATATCCTAAAGTGGCTGTAAAGTCTGCGAAAGACCAGGTATTATTATTATAATTGAAGCTGCTATCCGTATTGCTCACCTTGTTAAAAGTAATTGATTGTCCCATGCCCCAGTTGGCATAGAATTGTTTTGAAAACTTCATCGACACCACAAATAACAGGGGCACGGCAGAGTTTGAAACATCAGCTTTTGGCTGTGAACTTGAC
>DASXNJ010000167.1:0-3143 GCA_036495145.1 Puia sp. | reverse complement strand
CTGTAAAAAGGCAGGTTGTCGAATAAGAAATAGTTCACAAAAGCAAAATGCCTTCCCCATGCCATCACGATACCCACTATACAAATTGAAAGTATCCACCATTTATGCCAGCTCTTCACGTAGATCATTCCGAGAATGAATGAAAAACAAATAACAGCCCCGAGGTATACGGGGCCGGAAGTAAAGGGCTGTTCGCCCCAATAGGCACTTTCGTTGGCCATCCCAAGTGCATTATCCTCAGGAATACCAGCTTCCATCAGTTTATCTGCAAATTTTGAATTGTCTGTAATCAATTTACCCGAGGCTCCGCCACCCTGCATGCCTGGCACGAATAAGGTCAGTGTTTCCTGTATGCCATAGCTCCAGGAAAATGCATAATCCTTATTGAGTCCCCCTTCCGTTTTATTTTTCTTGTCGACGGGTGTCAGTTGTGATTTTCCGCCACGCATGGTTTCCTCAGCAACTTCTTTGGTTGGCATAAGAGTGTAGGCATAACTTAATAATCCAACGACGAGCGAGGAAGCGATCAGCAGATAACTTATTAATACATGTCTGACTTTTATTTCTTTTCGGTTCGTAATCAGATAGGCAATGGCTATAATGCCGATTGTAATTCCCGTGTAGTAAACAATCTGCAAATGTTGTGTACTAACTTCCAGTCCGAAGAAAACCGTCATCAATGCCGTGCCACCCAAATATTTTCCACGGAGAATCAGCAGTGCACCGGCAATCACTGCCGGTAAATAACCGATTGCGATCAATTCCGTATTATGCCCAACTGAAACCAGAACAGGATTAAAAGTCGCGAAAGCATAGGCAATTGAACCAAGCAGTGAAATCAGCAGGCTTAATCCCAGAACCTGCGTGAGAATATAAAAGCAGACACAGGCGATAAAGAAAAAATAAATGGGTTGGGGCCCTACGTAAAACAGATGATTCAGATATCCGATATTTATTGGAGATGTTCCTTCAAAAGCAATATTGTAACCCGGCATCCCTCCGAACATGGATTCAGTCCATAAAGGATAATGTCCATATTTTTCTCTGAATTCTATTGACTGCTGGGCCATACCCGTGAATCCCTGCACGTCAGACTGTCGGAGAGTTTTTCCCTCCAGCGCCGTTTTATTAAAAGCGACAGAAACAATCCAAAAAACAACAATTGCGATAACATGTGGAAGGGCTTTCTTAAGAAGCGATGAATTCATACAAGATGAAACTGATTTATCAGGCAAAATAATGCTATTTTAAGCAGAAATTTGGATTTTTGAACTATGGCTTTGTTAAGGATGTTATGTCGCGCGGCTTTCATTTGTAATGTATGTTTCATGCTGGCACTTGCCATACTATGGCTCAGGCATCCGGAAATTTCGGAACCGGGGATCAGTTCCCTGATCATCGTAATGGGATTCTTTCTCGCAGTCTTCCTGAATATCGTAGTGGGCATCTGGTTGCTGATTCTTGTTATCACTAAAAGGCGAATAGAAGGAATACCACGTTCACTCATTATAATCAACGAAGTGTTCATGGCGATCCAACTTTACCTGTTAATCAAATAATTCAGAAAATCGTGGATGATAAATTCAACAAATACTTTGAGTTTTTGCAACAGATAAAAAACGTTTTGGCGTTTCAGGCTTCCGGTTGTAAGATTTTCTCCATAACAAAGTCGTCCATAAAATATCCTCTTCCAATATCAAGCAATTCTTCTTTCTTCAGATCAAATCCCATCGATTTATAAAATCCGACTGCCTTGTTGAACCGATTTACGTTAAGCTGTAAGGATTTCCCGCCTGCATTTTTTACAAGGGAAAAAACTTCATTGAGCAAACTTCGTCCAAGACCTTTGCCCTGCAACCTGTTATCGACATAGATCTTATTCAATTTATAAATGCCGTTTTCATTTAATGAAGTATAAGAAGCAAAACCGGATGCCTTCAATTCCGTATAAATAACCAGAAAAACCTGACCTGATTCAAATTGTTTCAGAAGATTTTCAGGTGTATAGAACATGTCCATCATATAATCTATTTGTTCCTTTTCAACTATTTCCTGATAGGTGACAGGAAATATCTCAAGCGCGAGTTCACGCACCTGCCATAAATCTGTTTTTGATAATTGACGGACAAATGTTGTGGACTGAACCGATTCCATTTTATTCACCATTCGCTGAGAGGAGTCTTTTTTCTTTCTGATTGTAAATATAAAAACCAGCAATGGAAAAACGACGATTGATGAACGAATCAGCATTCTGGTAAACTTAAGGGGACCTGTATCGCCAGGCCGCCATCTGACGTTTCCTTATACTTACTATTCATGTCAAGTGCTGTATCCCACATGGTACGAATGACGGCGTCCAGTGACACTTTGGCGAAATCCGGCATACTCTGTAAAGCAAGTTGGGACGCTGTAATCGCTTTGATGGCGCCCATCGTATTTCTTTCTATGCAGGGCACCTGAACCAACCCGCCAATAGGGTCGCAGGTAAGTCCGAGGTGGTGCTCCATGGCTATCTCTGCAGCCATCAATGCCTGTCGCTGGGTTCCGCCCATACTTTCCGTTAATGCAGCGGCTGCCATGGCGGACGAAACGCCGATTTCAGCCTGACAACCACCCATGGCTGCCGAAAGCGTGGCTCCCTTTTTAAATATACTTCCAATCTCCGCTGCGGTCAGGAGAAATGAAATGATTTTCTCTTCACTGAAGACATCTGTAAAACAAATAAAATATTGTAAAACGGCCGGGATGACACCCGCGGCCCCGTTAGTAGGGGCAGTAACCACTTTGCCGAACGATGCATTTTCTTCGTTTACGGCAAGGGCAAAGCAGCTAACCCAATCAAGAATATACTGAAAATCCCTGCCACCCGATTTTATAGCTTCAATCCATCCCTGATAATCTGTGTATGTTCTTCCTCTCAGAAGTTTTTTATTTAGTGCAGACGCACGCCTGTTTACCTGAAGTCCACCTGGTAAAACTCCTTCCGAGTGAGCTCCTTTATATATACAATCTCTCATAACCCGCCAGATATTCGACAATTGTTTTTTTATTTCCGATTCTTCGCGCCAAACCTGTTCATTTTCCATGACCACATCATGGATCGTTAATCCGGTTTTCATGCACCAGTGCAGCAGATTTCCGGC
>DASXNJ010000166.1:0-6464 GCA_036495145.1 Puia sp. | reverse complement strand
GGCGGTATCATCCAGGATGCGCCGGGGAACTCCGATTTCCAGTATAAAGCCATCGCGTCTTATCCTGTTTTTAAAAACACTTCTTTTTATCCTTATAGCAAAGAATGGAACACCACCAGCAGCAGCGAACAATTGTATGTGTTGTTGCCGTCAACCCAGTCCTTCTCTTCGATCAATGCGCAGCTTCTGAAATTCAGCAGGGACCGGTTCAAAGAAGGCAACCGCAAAACCAGCCGCACGATATTTCTCCGGCCACTCAGCATTTTACATTTTGATTCAAGAATGGAAAATATGGGTGATCATATAACGAGTAAAACAACCCTCTGGACACTCGCTTTAATTGCCTTGTTTATACTGATCATGGCCTGTATTAATTTTATCAATTTATCTACTGTTCAGGCAGTAAACCGTTCCAAAGAAATCGGTGTAAGAAAAGTATTGGGCAGCAGTCGCTGGAATTTACTCTGGCAGATTATGGGAGAGACAGCTCTCGTTGTCCTCTCATCCATTTTACTGGCCATCGGTTTGGCGGAAATATGTTTGCCCTATATAAAACATGTGTCTTCGATAACCGAAAATATCAGTCTGTTCAATTGGCAAACGGGCCTGTATCTGACGAGTTTATTTGTTCTCGTAACATTAATGGCCGGATTATATCCTGCGATGGTCGTATCCGGCTTCAGTCCGATACTGGCGTTGAAAAACAAAATAAATTCAGCCAGTGTCGGGGGAATTTCACTCAGACGATCCCTGGTCGTTTTGCAATTCACCATCTCGCAGGTTTTGATCGTAGGAACCCTGATCGCCGTTTCCCAAATGAATTTTATACAGAATGCTGATCTGGGACTCAATAAGGAAGCCATCCTTGTTTTAAGAGGTAATGGTGACAGTACACAGATTTCCAGAATGGATGTTTTTAAATCAGAGTTACAGAAAAATTATTCTGTCATCGATGTTACGCAATGCACCGATATCCCTTCCTCCGACAATAATTGGGGAACCAATTTTGCCTTCAACCATAAACCGGATGAAAATTATACGCTGTTTCTGAAATTTGCCGACGCGGATTATTTTAAAACATTCGGTCTCCGGTTTGCCGCAGGTGGTCCTTATACAAAAGCTGATACGGTGAACGATGTTGTTATCAACCAGACGCTGGTCTCCAAACTGGGTTTGAAATCCCCGCAGGAAGCCATTGGAAAAGATATTCAGCTGGGTGGTGGATGGAAGAAAATCTGCGGTGTGGTAAATGATTTCAGACAGAACTCCTTACGCGACGAAACAAAACCGATTTTAATAGCAAACTATAAAAAAGTGTATTCCTATACTGCCCTGAAACTAAAAGGAAGCAATCTGGCTGCGATCAGGGACCAGGTACAAAAAGTATGGGATAAATATTTCCCTGAATATGCGAATCAGGCCTGGTTCGTAGACGAAAAAATAGAAGAATTTTATCAGCAGGAACATCAGCTGGCTCTTTTATATAAAATATTTGCGGGCATCGCAGTTTTTATTTCATGTCTCGGCTTATATGGTCTCGTGTCTTTTATGGCCGTACAAAGGAAAAAAGAAGTCGGAATACGGAAAGTACTGGGTGCAAGTATTTCCCAGATCATTTATTTGTTTTCGAAAGAATTCACCGTACTGATACTGATTGCGTTTGCAATCGCCGCGCCGGTTGCCTGGTATATGATGAGTAACTGGCTGCATCGGTTTGTTTATCGCATTCCGATGCGTCCGATGCTTTTTATCCTGGCTGTTGTAATTTCAGTTACCATCGCCTGGTTAACCGTGGGATATAAATCGTTCAGAGCCGCTCTGGCCAATCCCGCGAAGAGTTTGAAATCGGAGTAACGCTTAAAGCCTAAAGCCAAACGTTAACGCTAACGGTCAACGGTCAACCGCCAACTGCCAACGGTCAACGGTCAACGCTCAACTGCCAACTGCCAACGGTCAACTGCCAACGGTCAACGGTCAACGGTCAACGGTCAACGGTCAACGGTCAAACGCCAACCAAACTATTGTTTAACCGAAAATAAGTAAACAGTCGTTTCGTGAAATGTCTGTCCCGGCCCGAGTATCGTATTCGGAAATGAAGGTTGGTTGGGCGAATCCGGAAAATGCTGCGTTTCGAGGCAAACGGCTCCGTGTTTCACAATCTTCTGACCGTTATCTCCGGTCAGTGTACCATCCAGAAAATTCCCGGTATAAAATTGAATGCCCGGCTGGGTTGTCTTCACGATCATGCGCCGGCCGGATGCGGGTTCGTATAATTCCGCAGCCACCGCCATCCCCGAGTCTTTTCTGTTTATTACGAAGTTGTGGTCATATCCTCCTTTCACCTGATCAATATCTTTTCCGATTTTTTTAATCACCTGAAAATTAAAAGGCGTTTTTTCTACTGTAACGATCTGACCCGTCGGAATGAGGGAATCATTGACCGGTGTGTATCTGTTTGCGTTTATTTTTATTTCTTCGGAAAGTATGGTCGAATCTTTGCCGGCGGATAAATTAAAATAGGCATGATTGGTCAGGTTCACTGGTGTCTTCATATCAGTCAGGGCAGTATAATCAATCATAAGACCATTTTCCGATGTAATCGTGTACACAACTTTCACGTTGAGGTTTCCCGGATATCCTTCCTCGCCATCGCGACTGAGATATGAAAGTGCCAGGCTGGAATCATTTACCGAGTTTACGGTCCATATTATTTTGTCAAAGCCTTTCAAACCGCCATGCAGGGCATTGCCGTGGTTATTGAGAGCCAGGGTATATGTTTTACCATCGATTTGAAATGTTCCCTGATGTATTCTGTTTGCATATCTTCCGATCAGGGCCCCGAAGTAAGGATTTGCCTTCTGCCGGTATCCCGCAAGTGAATCATAACCCAGAATGATATTTCCTGAATTGCCCGATCTGTCGGGCGCCCACAAAGCAAGCAATGTGCCCCCGTAATTGGAAATCACGGCTTTCAGCCCTTTATTGTTTTTTATCGTATAGGCATAAACGGTATCTTTTTCGATGGTTCCATAATACTCTTTGTTCCCGTTTTCCTGAATAACAATTTCACTCTTTTTTTCCGGTGTTGAATGACAACCACCGGTCAGTACCGTTATTAAAACGGATGAGCAGATAAATTGCAAATGATGGAATTTCATATCGGTTTCTTTGTTTCAATTTGTTTTTAACTGTACCCGGATAACTTTTTACTGAAAACAATTACCCGCTGGTTACGGGGACTTTCTTTTTTCTTTTGATTACAAAAATCTCCTGCGTGATATCCGGCTGATTATCTCCGAGCAGAAATCCAAAAGGCTGCAGAGGACCGATGCGGTCAAAAATCACTTTCACAATAGCCGTCAATGGTATGGACAGAAACATACCCGGCACACCCCAGAGCGCATTTCCTGCAAGCACGACAATAATTGAAACCAGCGCGTTAATTTTCACCTTGGAAGCTACAATTTTTGGAACAAAAAAATTATTATCAATAAACTGAACGATCAGATAGGCAATCAAAACATATAAAGCGTCGATGGGCTGTTTGGTTGCCAGCGCCAGCAGCATCGGAAGAGCAACAGCCACAACACCACCAATATAAGGTATTACATTTAATAACGCACCGATCACACCCAGCAGGATCGCATAGGGTATGCCGAGGATCATCAGCGCAACTGAATTTAATAACGCCACCAGTGCCGCTTCTACCAGAAGTCCGAAAAGATAACTTTGAATCAGCGATTTGGTTTCCGTAAGCACTTCAACAACCATCACATGAACATTTTTTGGAAATAAGCGTGCGATAAATTCAAGCAACAGGGGTTTATAATAAATAATCATGAATACATAAACGGGCATAATGATAAATGTCATCAGCATTCCGCTCAGTGTACTGACCGTATTCGTGATGACCACAGTGCCATTGTTCATACCCTCCTGCCGGGTCTTCGTAACCCACGCATCCACCTTCCATTTGGAAACATTGAAGGTTTTGGAAATCCATCGCTCTGCATCATTAAACAGGGAAAGAAATTTTTGTTTAAATAGCGGAAATGATTCACTGAAAAGCGAAATCTGGGTTACGAAGAAATAGAATATCAAAGTGATCAATGACATGGTTACCACCAGCGATAAAATAATGGCTAAAACACGGGGAATTTTAATGCGGCAGAGAACAAGAATCACCGGGTTGAGCAGGATGGCGATCATGATCGCAAAAACAAGCGGAATAATAATATCCTGACCGATGTACAATATGAAAAAGAAAATGGCAATACCCATGAAAATCTGTGCAATTTTCAAATATACGGGCAGCTTGACCGACGCATTATCCATGAAGGGCTGTTTGAAGAACTAAAATAATCTATCTTGACAAGCAAAACCGATACCATGTTCCGGCGAATACTTTATACGTTTGCTTTTCTTGTCTTTTTAACGACTCTCCGGGCACAGAACGATTATAATGAACCTTACCGGCCACAGATTCATTTTTCCCCCCGTACAAGCTGGATGAATGATCCAAACGGACTGGTTTTCATTGATCATGTCTATCATTTATTCTTCCAGTATTTTCCCGACAGTACCGTTTGGGGACCGATGCATTGGGGCCATGCTACAAGTAAAGATCTTTTACACTGGAAACAGGAAGGTATTGCACTCTATCCTGACAGTGTGGGGTATATTTTTTCAGGCAGTGTCGTAGTTGACAGTACCAACACAAGCGGTTTCGGAATAAAATCCAAAATACCCATGGTGGCAATATTCACACAGCATGATCCCGCAGGAGAAAAATCCGGTACTAATTTATTTCAAAATCAAAGTATCGCTTACAGTCTGGACAAAGGAAATCACTGGCAGAAATATAAAGGCAATCCGGTTTTAAAAACGCCCGGATTAAAAGATTTCCGGGATCCGAAAGTGAGCTGGTATGCCGAAGAGAAAAAATGGATCATGATTTTAGCGGCCGGTGACCGTGTTATGTTTTACTCTTCAAAAAATTTGAAAGAATGGAAAAAAGAATCTGATTTTGGAGCCGGTATGGGCGCTCATGGCGGCATCTGGGAATGCCCCGATCTGATTCCTTTTATCGTGAATGGAAAAAAAATTTGGCTTCTGATTGTCAGTATCAACCCGGGTGCGCCACAGGGAGGTTCGGGAACCCAGTATTTTACAGGCGACTTCAACGGTCATCAGTTTATATCAAATGATACGCTTACCCGATGGCTGGATTACGGAGCAGACGACTATGCCGGCGTAAGTTTCAGCAATACCGGCGAAGAAAAAATATTCATCGGCTGGATGAGTAACTGGGACTACGCCACAAAAGTTCCAACCGGGAAATGGAGAAGTGCGATGACGATGCCGCGTCTGTTAGGCCTGAAAAAAATCGGGCAGCATTATTTTACTACGATGATGCCGGTTTCCATGAAGCCACTGAGTAAAGCGACAAAACGATCCGGTGCTGATAAAATGAATTTGCAGGTGCCATATAAAATCGATTTCAGTATTGCGGACCTGCATGGTTTCACAATCATATACAGTAATGGGCTGGGGCAGGAATTGCGCATCGGTTTCGACGAGGGAAAAAATGCATTTTTTACAGACAGGACCAGGGCCGGGAAGTCTGATTTTGATCCTCGGTTTGCGGGCATCCATTATGCACCACGCATGGCGAAATCCAAAGAATCAAACCTGACCGTGATTCTCGACAACTCGTCACTGGAATTATTTGCAGATGGTGGGTTGACATGTATGACAGAAATATTTTTTCCTGAACAACCATTCAATCGATGGCGTACAGAATCAAATACCAGATTATTTGATCCCATCCAGTTCATGCAGTTCAAGTCAATATGGACCTCACCATAATAGATACTTTTCCCTGTAACCTCTTTCCTTTGTATTTTCTTCAGTTTACTTCCAGAGCATCCTTATTTGGTAAAACCGGAAATGCGTGATGCGGTTCTGTCTGGTACCAGAAAACCGTCGATGCGATATCATCTTCCAGCGGAAGATATCGTCCTTCGGATCGCCACCCGAGCGCCTGTATCGTGACCCGCAGATTTTTTTCAAAGCGAATAGGGTCCGTGATGTGCCAGCGATACAGCCCAAATCGCTGCGAAACATTATAGTGACCGTCTCCGTGAATCACCTGTGCTAATCCTGAATAAGGACTGTTGAATTCGGTATAATTGGACTCTTCCACACCGGCCGCATTTTTTTTGCGCGTATCAAAATCATAGGACCCGCAGAAATAATCTTCGGTGCCAGTACCGCAAATCGTCGGAAAGTCCCCATCGTCATCCATATAAAATTTGATCTCCCCCTCACCCCACCAGCCATTATTATGAACACCCCATGCGAGATAAGTACCCACGTACTGTCCGCGTCCCTGAACACCGTCCAGTAATACAACAACCGACTTTGCAGGCAAAGGATTCACACGCCTGAACTGTGCATGAAAA
>DASXNJ010000165.1:0-3547 GCA_036495145.1 Puia sp. | reverse complement strand
ATTTAAGCTCTTAACGCCTTCAACAGGTCCTCTGAAATTTTCCAGATAAAATTAAATTGATCATTGATCAGCTTCACGCCAACCAGGCTGCCGCGAAGGTGTCCTTCTCTGATTCCATCCGCCAGTTCCTTTTTCCGGATTGCAACCATATCGGTCATGCGCTGATTTAATCTTCTTAATCCTTCACCGGTTAAACGTTCTTCCGCCTCAGATTTATTTTCAACGTTTGAAGAATTAACAGGGCCAGCCGGAATCGACGCCGGTATTTTATTAGCCGTTCCGGAAGCCTCATCGGTAATTTGACCAGGAGGAACAGCATCATCATTTAAGGATGAAGATAAACGATCACTTATTATTTTCAGCCTGTTTATTGTCAGTTCCATATTTGCATTGACAGCCTGCATGACCGGGATATATTCAGGATCCCTGACGGGTGTCGATTTGCCAATGGCAACGGCAGCCAATGTTGCAATATGGGTTGACATCATATAATTCAATACAACCAGATCATGATACTTTGCAACATTTATCTGCTTGCTCTTTGGTTCGGACATCATCCGGTTGAGCGCATCTGAAATATTCGCCAGGGCAACATAGGCGTCTTTGCGCGACAATTTATATTGATTGATGGAGACCGGGGTCCCTGTGAAAAAAGAAGTTACGTCGATAAAATAATTTTTATTGGCCACCAGCATTTGTTGCAGATATTCGGCGAATTGCCTGTATGTCCATTCCGGGGAAAACAACAGATTTGCCAGTAAGGCAATAACAGAACCGATGGCCGTATCAATTACGCGATCAAGAATCAGATCCCTGAAATGGAGGGGATTTAAAATATTTAAGAGGATCAGGATATAAGGCGTCATCAGGGTAACGAATAATAAATACCGGGTGCGCATAAAACTGTAAGCGAGCACCATCAGCACGATCATGAACCCGATCAACAGATACCTGTCTTTCACAATCATTAAAATCAATACACCGATTGCGGCCCCGGCCAGGGTACCCAGCAGACGATCACGGTTCCGGCCTTTTGTTATACTATAGGCAGGTTTCAAAATAACGATGATCGTCAACATGATCCAGTATCCGTGTCCGAATGGAAAAAATTCTGAAATAAGAAATCCGGCTGTTGTAGCCACCGAAACCCGCAGAGCATGCCGGAATGTATTTGACTTCCAGTTGAAATTGTCCAGAAATACTTTTGCATCAATGTCCTGGTGGCTTACAAACTGATCATAGTTCTGCACGCGGCTGTCTTTTTTTACATCTTTTATGTCGTAGGAAGTGTATTGCTGAATGGTTAGTATCCTTGACACAAAATCATCGCAGGCATTGATCAGTGCACGCAGTTCTATAAAGCCTTCCACATTTTCAGCTGTGATTTGTTTATTCCTGAAATCTTCAAACTCTTTCTTCAGCTTTGTCAGTTCATTTTCCAACTGCTGATTCATCTGATAAGCTTTCCCGCTTTTCAATATGATACCTGTTTCATTCAAATCTTCTGACACCTGCAAAAGAAAATTTTTGAACACCTGCAGGATGTTTGAATTGTCGAAGTATTGATGAAAGACTTTGTGATGCAGCTGGAGACTCATGACTCTTTCAAAAAGGTCGTTGATTTCTATAAAAATCAGTAGTGTGATGCGACCGGTATTTGTAGATTCTTTTACAATATCCCGGCTTTTGTAGAGTAGCTCTCTTACCAGGTTTTGTTTATCATTTATCTCCGCCTGTTTTTCCAGCAGATGGCTATAGATCCGGTCATAATCAGGATTTTTTTCATAAAAAGCAGTTCGTAGTGATATATATACGCCGGTGTCTTGTATCAGATCTCCAAGCGCCTGCTGTGTTACTCTATACGGTCGAAAACTATATAATGACAGGCTCAGCAACATATACCAGACACCACCGCCAAGAATATACAGGGCATTTAACAGGATGGCCTCGGTCCCCGAACGGTGGGTGAAATTCAACACCATCACAAACAATCCGGCAAGACCAATAGAACCTGCCCTTGCACCGTATACGCCGATCATGGAAAATATAAAACAAAAAACGGCGATGAGTATAACCGTCGCCCAGGCGGTGCCCACTGCAAAACCTGTTAACAGCGACGCGATGAAGATGACCAGGTTGCAAATCAGCATGGCGTTTTTGCGATGCAGTACCGGACCGGCGTTGTCGACGATTGTAACGCAAACTGCACCGATTGACATGGTGATACCGATATTCTCATGGTTCAGGAAAGTACCGACGATTGTCGGCAGGGTAAGACCAAAAGTTATACGCAGACCTTCGCTGAGGTAATAACTGTTTATAAAACTTCGATATTGAGTCCGGTAGTCCATCTTTTTAAGCCCAATGCTGAACGCTCAACGGTCAACGCTTAAAGCCCAACGCCTAACGCTCAACGCAGGGTTACCAGTTTTAGTAAATTCAATTGCAAATGTCTGTTAAGTTGATGTAACATGATCGGTAGTAACATTTGGCGTTAGGCGTTAGGCTTTAGGCGTTGGGCGTTAAGCGTTAGGCGTTAGGCTTTAGGCGTTGGGCGTTGGGCTTTAGGCTTTTAAAATATTTACAAACAGGACGTACACCGCAAATTTCGCATTTCGGTTTCCGAGCGACGCAAATATAACGGCCGTGAAGAATGAGCCAGTGATGTGCCTTATGTATCAATTCTCTTGGGAAAAATTGAACCAGCTGTTTTTCTGCAGCGAATGCTGTTTTAGCTCCGATTGTTAAACCAATGCGCGCGGACACGCGGAATACATGCGTGTCGACCGCCATATTTGGTTGCTGGTCTATTACAGAAGTTATCACGTTGGCGGTTTTTCTTCCAACACCCGGAAGTTTCATCAGTTCTTCGACTGTCAGGGGTACTTCGCCGTTAAAATCCTTTATCAGCATATTGGCCATGCTGATCAGGTGTTTCGTTTTATTATTCGGATATGAGATACTTCTGATAAAAGGAAATACCTCGTCAAAATGAGCTTTGGCAAGGGAACCGGGACCTGGAAAATGGGCAAAAAAAGCCGGGGTGGTCATGTTTACCCGCTTGTCTGTACACTGGGCAGACAAAATCACGGATACGAGTAATTGATATGGATTGTCGAAGACGAGTTCGGTTTCAGCTTCGGGAACATGTTCGCTGAACCACGCTATAACAAAATCGAATCTCTGTTTCCGGGTCATTTACATGAAAAGACCGAAATTAAGCTAAATCGTGGGAGGAGGAACTCAGCCCTTGGAAGTCGCTTCGATAGCGGTATCACGTGCATATTGAAGCACACGTAAAACAACTTCCATTCGGGGAGCAACAACTTCTCTTTCTGTATCTAATTGATTAACAGAAGATTGTAGTTCTTCCATTTGTTCCCGAATCGTCCAGTTTTCCTTCAGAGCAACCTGAATGGCAGCTGTTAATTCGGGGGAAGACTCTTTGTACAAATACCGTAAAAGATCCTCCGGTGTAAAGAGTGGCATAGGCGAAACCATTTGAATGTCCAATAATCAGAAAGCAGTAAAATATAATCCGTCCGAT
>DASXNJ010000164.1:0-7052 GCA_036495145.1 Puia sp. | reverse complement strand
GGAAAAGTGGATTCGGCATTCTCAAGATATAGCCAGGCGTTGAAAATGGACAGAGACAATCTGGCTGCATTGGCAGAGATGGCATATAGCTATTTATCAATTGACAAATTTGAAGAATCCATCAGCTATTCCAAACGAGCGCTCAGGACACATCCTCATGATCCGGTGCTAAAAACAGTGTATGTCGGTTATGGCAATGCATTAGATGGAGAAGGAAAAACTGAAAAGGCGATTGATATCTATGATGAAGGAATTAAACTATATCCGGATTATTTTCAATTGTACTTTAATAAAGGAATCAGTCAGAACAAATTTAATAAAAGGGACGAAGCTTTATTATCATTTCAGCGTTCGGTTACCCTGAATCCCAATCATTCAAGCTCACATGATGCGATTGGTCGTATTTTGTTCAGCAGTAATAAAATTCCTTCACTACTGGCCTTCTGCCGGTTTCTTGTTTTAGAACCAAATTCAAAAAGGTCCCCCGCGACCTTCGACAATGTGCAAAAAATAATGGGCGCCCATGTTAGTAAAACGGATGAAAAAAATGTTACTATCAATGTGAGTCCGGATATGCTTGACTTAAATAAGAAAAAGGAGAAGAATAATTTTTCAGGTGCGGAACTAGCGCTTGCGCTCAATTCAGCGCTGGACAATGACAGCGCTAATACGGGTAAAACAGATACTGAAAAGTTCATCAGGAAATTCTCATCACTCTGCGAGTTTTTAAAAGAAACTGAAAAAGACAATTACGGTTTTTACTGGGACTTTTATGTTCCCTACTTCACGGAAATGAATGATAAGGGTTTAACAGAGGTATTTGCTCATATCGCATTTGCTTCGACTGAAAATCCGACTGTGAAAGCATGGCTGGAATCACACAAAAGCGATGTGACCAGTTTCTATAAATGGTCAGATGAATTTCATTGGAGGATCAATTGAATAATTATTCAATGATTAATTATTAATTTCTATTATGAACTGCTGTGGGATATAATAAATACAGAATGAATCTTGTCAAAAATTGTCAATGCAGAGCAAATAGTGGTCATTTATGATAAAACCCCGAAGTGCAATTTGGATGAGTTTTGTGATATAAAAATCAGCCATGTGTAAGCTACTATCCAACCAAAAATCAATCCCGGCCTGTAAAGGAATATGCGCAATCTGTCTTCGTAAATCGGTATTATCTGATCAGCGGACGGAACGCAGAATAGAAGCAGTGACAGTTAACCAGATCGTAAGAGAAGCGAATCCTGCAAGCTTTGCAAAGCAGACCATCATCACTTCTTTCGGCCCTTTATTCGATCTTAGGAAAATCATATTTTTTATTCGATATTCATCTGTGCGGTAGTCTACGCGTTATTATTCAGCAACAGAATATAAATGGAAGTCATCAGACAGGTCCAGAAATAAGCGTGGTATTTACCCTGCGGATCGAGGGCTGGTACCAAAACCACCCATCCGTTCCGGTTCTCTTCTTTAAAATTATGAACCATGCCGAATTCCTTTACCAGCTGGGGGTCTGAAATATTGACCTTATAATAGGGCATCACACCGGGTGGTTCGAAATATTCCACATCACCGTCGTAGGTCTTGTCCATGAAATTAAATGAAACAGTTGTTGTCGTCATATAAAATGATTTTGGTCTTGCTAAAAAGAGTTATCTCAGTACCTATGCAATTTCCCTGCCTGTCAATTGACAATCGCTAAATTTGATATCAGGGACTGATTCAGTACTAAATTTTTAAAAGATGAATTCAACCGAATTAAAAAGTTTACAAGAACCCATTAAAGAAAAATACCGGACAGACCCGGCGTCTGCTATCATAACTCTGAAAGCGGAGGGTAAAGTGGGGGAAGGAATTTCCTGCAAGGTTGAAACCGGAAGGGCAATTACAGAGGCCGGACTGCATCCGGCAACAGGCGGTACCGGCATGCTCGCCTGCTCAGGTGACATGTTGCTCGAAGCCCTGGTAGCCTGTGCTGGGGTGACATTGAGTGCTGTTTCAACGGCGATTGGTGTTAATATTAAAAACGGAATAGTAAAGGCGGAAGGTGATCTGGATTTCAGAGGCACACTAGGTGTATCCAAGGAAGCCGCTGTCGGATTTAAAATGATCCGTCTTCTATTTGATTTGGAAACTGATGCTACACCGGAACAAATGGCCAGTCTGTCCAAATTGACGGAAAGATATTGCGTGGTTTATCAGACGCTTACGAAAGGGGTCAGCGTTGAAACAAAATACCAATTAAAATCCTGATCAGAATCCCGAATCTGAAAACTTAACAAGACGCCGGTGGAGATAAATAAAAAGAAATTACTGATCAAAAACATGGTTTGTCAAAGGTGCATTTTGACCGTCGAAACCATTCTGCATGATCTCGTAATTCCTTTCGGCAAAGTTGTTCTGGGTGAAGTGGATCTCCTCGAACCATTAAATGAAAAACAATTGAAAGATGTTGATCATGCCTTGCATAAATCAGGATTTGAGCTGATCGAAACGCGGGTCAATAAAATTATTGAGGATATAAAAAAGCTGGTGCTTGAATATATACATGATGCTGTAACAGACCAAAAGCGCAGGTTATCAACATTTATCACGAGCGCGTTACATTATGATTACAGTTATCTCAGTGACTTGTTTTCTTCCATCGAAGGTCTCACGATTGAAAAATATTTTATCATTCAGCGTATTGAAAAAGTAAAAGAGTTAATTGTTTATGACCAGCTGTCACTTACTGAAATAGCGTATCAGACGGGATTCAGCAGTGTTCATCATTTATCCGGCCAATTCAAAAAGGAAACCGGTATCAACGCCTCTCATTTTAAGAAAATAGGGGCTGCCAGGCGAAAATCGATCGACAGAACCTGATCCAAAAATTATATACATCTTCCCCTTAATAGCGTAAGGCTGACCCGGATGTACTATGTTAGTTTTGTGTCTTAATCAAACAATAAAAATAAAAAACATGGAAACATCTATTAAGGCAGCAGGTTTATGTAACCCGAATTGTGCATGCGAAAATTGTAACTGTGGACCAGAATGCGGTTGTGGCGGTTCATGCAATTGATAACAACCGGGAGAGGCGCAGGCCTCTCCCTTTTTCTTGTATATTACGTTTATGAAAAGAGTATCACTTCTTTGCATCCTGTTATCAGGCTTTTTTGTATTGAATGCACAGACAACTGCGCAATTGGACAGCATTGCAAGGGGTCTTAAATCCGACAGTACTATCAAAGTGGAAATAGAATCAGATTTTCCCGGCGGCTTAAAGGGATGGAATAGTTTTCTGAGCAACACATTGGTTTATCCAAAAAAAGCGATCAAAAAGAATATCCAGGGCCAGGTAGTCGCGCGATTCATTGTTGAAAAGGACGGATCGCTTAGTGACATTGAGATCATCAGTGGTCCTAAGGAACTCTGGCCCGCTGTACTGGATGTACTTAAACAAAGCCCGAACTGGAAGCCGGCCATACAAAATGGCAAAAAAGTAAAATCATATAAGGTGCAACCCTTCAACTTCAGACTGGAGTCCTAGATCTTTAATTCATATACGTTTACAATATTCTTCCCCATGTGGTACTATCTTTTAATAATATTTCCCGAAGCAAACGGATGGGTGGCTGACCGTTATCGAGTAACAAATCATGGAATTTTTGCAGCGAATAATTGTTGCCCTCCTGCTGCTGATAATCGGAACGCAACTTAAGGATCTCCAGTTTACCTATGGTGTAAAATAAATAACCCGGATCGAACGTGCCGCGCAAGGCTTCCTGGCGAGATGGTTTATCACCCTGATACCAGTTGTCCATAAAAAACTTCGTGCCTTCGTCCACGGTCATACCCTGGGTATGCGTTTTGACGGAAACGCAAAGGCGGCAGAGTCTCAATAATGCATCGCCACTCTGAGCCAGCCGGAATTTTGCTGCGCGAATACTGTCTCCATTGTTTCCATAACCTTCATCCAGCATCATTTTCTCAGTATAGTGTGCCCAGCCTTCTACAAAAGCATAACTTGAAAAAATCTTTTCAATTCTTGTGGCGGATGAAGCCTTCAGATGCAGGTACTGTGTATAATGCCCCGGATATACTTCGTGAATCGTCACCACATCCGTTGTATAATAGTTGAATGATTTTAACCAGTCTTCCTGTTGTTTGGGTGTCCATTTACTGTCTACCGGCGTAATATAATAATAGGATTCCGTCGCTTTTTCGTCGAAGGGTCCTGGTGCATCCATGGAAGCAGTGCTGGTTTCCCGCGCATAAGGTGGTGTTTCTTTAATTTCGACCCTCAGCTCTGAAGGTATACTGACGATATGTTTGTCGATAAGATATTGCCGGATTGACTCCATTGTCTTGCGTGAATCCGGTATCAGACTGTCGGCAACAGGATGATCTTTCTGGATATCGCTATAAACCTCCACTGGTTTTTTGTGAGGATTGATAATTTTCGCGGCTGCATTGAAAATCTCCTGTTCTTTCTTCAGATTCGCCATGCCGATTTCCAGTACTTCTTCGGGAGTCATACTGATGTCTTCGCTGTTCAACAGCATTTTCATGTAGTTTTCCCTGCCAATGGCATAATGATTATGTGCCGTGGATAATTTTTCCTTCTGAAGCCAGTCAGCATAACCGTTGATAGCGTCGATCGCTTTTTTATTGGATGACTTAAAGTCAGCCATCAGGGTGTCATTCTTTATATCGCTGAGTGCTCTTGGCAAATCGTTGCCAAGAAAGGAAGCAGATCCCTTTGCGATTTTGATAGCCAGTTCAACAAGGGGTTTTCCAAGCGAATCTTGCAGATTGACCTTTGCATTTTCATAATATGCTGGTGCAGCATTCTCGATAGTTATTATAGATTTCAAGCGTTCTTCAGCCGGTGCAAAATTTCGTTTTACATACGTATTTGCATCGATTGCACCCGCATAACCCATTGGATTCGTATAAGGACTCTTAATGTCTTCGAAAATGTATAGCTCGGAACGGATTTCATTGCGTAATATGCGGTAATCTATGTAGGTTCTTTTTGAAAGGGTGTTTGTATCAATGCTTGCCAGCTTTCCTGCTGATACTTTCAGCCATGCATATACACTATCCAACGCCTGCCTGCTGTCATCCGTCAGTTTACCATCATATTCATGAAATCCCAACGAAACTGCCTGCATTGGAAAGTGATCCAGGTAAGCTTTTATATATTCGTCCGCCATCAACTGGAAACTGGAATCAGCAGAAACAGAACTGCCTGCAGGACTGCCGGATTTACAAGATGAGAATAAGGCGATTGATACTCCCAGCACAATCAATATTTTCTTCATGATAGCGATTTGATTTCAAGGTAGGGATTCCATGAAGGGGGGGAAAACCGTTCGTAAAATAGTCCCCTTGTTATTCAGACTTTAAATTTATTTCCGGATTTATTGATGCGGTTTTTAAATTTCCCTGCTGATCACGGCCATAGCAATAAAGAATACAAAGAAGGATGGGAAACAAAAATATCCACCTGCTAATCCTGAGATGGCAGGTATCAGAAGTGCGTAATAACATATAAGGGGAAATACTTAGTCCATCCCCCCGGAAAGAGAGTTTTTTAGATATTCGTATATCTGCAAGTATTTATACTTATAATAAAATCATCGTTTTCACTCTATAGAAGATTTAAATAATCCGAATTGGAAACAGGTGTTTTATCAGGCATAGTACATGTGTTGGGTATTACGGCTTTATTCTTCTCATTTCTTCCATTAATTATTTATTGGTATAAGGGGCTTGCTGAGAACAAGGCCTATATGGTCATTTCCATTTTCTGGATGATCAATGCGATTATATATGCGCCGGAGATTTTTCACTGGCAATGGTATGTGGCCGTAGACGAGGAGATTACCAAATATTATAACCTGTTTGACGCTCCCTTAATCCTGCTGGTGTTTTATTATGCATTTGAAAAAAAGGTCTTTCTTTTCATGATATTGTCATTTTTTGTTTTTGAAGCGATTGTGATTATACTATCAGGTTTCAATATGACTTCAAATGATATCATTATCGGGACAGGCAGCCTGCTTTGTCTGGGATTGAATCTTTGGGGTATCAATAAATACTTCAGACAGATCAATCATTCAGCCAGTGAAAAAGCATATATGTTTATTTTTGCCGGTTTCATATTCTACTATGGACTCTGTGTTGATCTTATATATATTTTCAAATTCTTCCATTTCAGCAGGGGTC
Source organism: Puia sp. (assembly GCA_036495145.1). Lineage (GTDB taxonomy): Bacteria > Bacteroidota > Bacteroidia > Chitinophagales > Chitinophagaceae > Puia. The sequence continues at coordinate 824 of DASXNJ010000164.1, read as the reverse complement.
AGAAACAATATCAGAACTTGATTAATTTTACCGCAATGATATTATCTACGGGCCTGATATCTTACGGGTTCTGCAACTATGCACATCCAGATTATGATAAAAATGTTACCTATAAAGCCTGACACTGAACGTAATCCGGGCATCCCATCCTGGGTTGTTTCAAAAAACCAGACCGGGCGATAAATCAGGCCATATTCCTGACAATTAATCCCTTAGAAAAGAGCTTTCTATTTATGCCAGTCGAAAAAGCAATTCAAAAAATAATTCAGGTAATATGCCATATTACTAAATATTTTAGTAATTTGCCAGTCACTAGTCTGGTCATTTTTATGAATGGGGATAACAGGATGTCGATGAATGCAGCCAAATCAGATATTATCACCCGGTTAAAAATGGATATTCTTCCTTTGGAAGGACTCAGGATAACTATGGCAGGTGAAGCACTGGATGCGGGTCTTGGACCAATGAATCAGGCCTTTCCACAAGGAAGTTTTCCATTGGGCGCAATACATGAATTTATCAGCAGAGGTCCCGAATCTGCTTCATCAACCCTTGGCTTTATTTCCGCTCTCGTTTCACCACTCATGAAGAAAGGTGGAGCAGGTGTCTGGATCGGATCTTCGGGAAAGATATTTCCCCCGGCTCTTGAACAATTTGGAATTGAACCGGCCCGGATCATATTTGTAGATCTGCAAAAAGAAAAAGATTTGCTCTGGGCAGTGGAGGAAGCATTAAAATGCCATGGGCTTGCAGCAGTTGTAGCTGAAATACCAGAGCTCAGTTTTACTGCTTCAAGAAGGTTTCAACTGGCAGTAGAGCAAAGT
>DASXNJ010000163.1:0-10898 GCA_036495145.1 Puia sp. | reverse complement strand
TGGTTTGCATGGCTGATAAATTTATTGTGACTAAACACTTATCAGTCTTACATGACGGCACAGATTTGATAAATTGTTATAAAGGATAAACTCGGGTGGTAAAAATAGCTTTTTTAACCGATATATCATTTCGCGGTGTGGATTCAATACCTTAGGGTAGCAGAGATAAACTTCATCATTTATATGAACGCTCTCTTTAAAAAACTTCTTTTCATTTTCGTTTTCTTCCGGGCAAATATCGCTTTCTGTCAACAAACACATTCGTTTTCTCTTTCCGGTACGATCAACGTAGACAGTGGAAGCATACAAACTGAATTCCAAAATAAATATAGAAGTACCCCAAAATAAACCCCGTCATTTCAGTTATTTTTTTACAGAAGCGACCTGATATCCGGGATCAGGACAAGAGGCGTATTAAAAATGACAATACCACGACTGCACATCATCAGAGATATTCAAGTATGATCCGCATTCGATTTCTTCCGGAAATGTGGTAAAAATGATTTGATTTTCATGATGCCATTTTTCAGACTTCGTTTTACTATGGCGGCTGGCATCATTTGCCTTTCAAACTTTGAAAAATCAGACTCCAGGGCCTTCTTTTTCATTTCTCCTTCCCGAGCCACCATTTCTATTTTTTCTAATAATTCTTTACGATGCATGGAAGTTTTTTATGACTGGTTTGTTCTTATACACAAAGCTATCGGCGATTTTTTAATGTATCGCTAACTCAATAGGTATGCCAGCAGATGCAAGTTCGGTAATGGGTAATTGGGGAGAATATTTCCCATCTAATCAGAATCCATAGAAATTTAAACCGGAAATACGGATAAATCTGATTAGTATTAGTATTGCATAAAGCTGGTCATTGATTTTATCCCGATATTGAATATTAAAACAGTCCCTGCATGAAGTCAACGCAAAAGGGTATTTTTCCGAAATCCCAATCCGGCATTGAAGGCCTCGACGAAATAACCGGTGGTGGTTTGCCAAAAGGACGCCCAACGCTGGTATGCGGCAGCGCGGGCTGCGGAAAGACATTGATGGGTGTTCAGTTTCTCGTGAAAGGAATCACCGAGTATGACGAACCCGGCGTATTTGTCTCGTTCGAAGAATCGAATAAGGACCTGACCACAAATGTAGAGTCCCTTGGTTTTGATTTAAAAAAACTGATTGAAAATAAAAAATTACGCATTGATAATATACATATTGAAAAATCGGAGATCGAGGAAACCGGCGAGTATGACCTGGAAGGATTGTTTATACGGCTTGGTTATGCCATTGATCAGATCGGCGCCAAAAGAATTGTTCTTGATACCATTGAATCGCTATTCGGTGGCATGGATAATTCTACCCTGCTGAGATCCGAGCTTAGACGACTATTTCGATGGCTGAAAGATAAAGGAGTCACCGCTATCATCACCGGGGAACGAGGTGAAAACACACTCACCCGCCAGGGTTTGGAAGAATATGTTTCGGATTGCGTGATCCTGCTGGATTTCCGGGTGATTGATCAGATTGCCACCCGAAGGTTGCGTATTGTAAAATACCGCGGATCCACTCACGGAACCAATGAATATCCGTTCCTGATTGATGAAAACGGCATTTCCGTTCTCCCGATTACTTCTTTAAAACTGGACCACCGTACTTCTTCAGAAATCTTATCCTACGGGCATAAGGGACTTGATAATCTGTATAAGGGCAAAGGATTTTTCCGGGGTAACAGCACCCTGGTAACCGGATCCGCCGGCACTTCAAAAACCATCCTTTCTTCCTATTTTGCACTGAGCAGCTGCCAGCGTAAGGAACCTGTTTTGTTTTTTTCATTTGAAGAATCCCCGGATCAGATCATCAGAAACATGAATTCCGTTGGCATACATTTTAAACCATTTATAAAATCAGGTTTGTTGCAAATCCATTCTTCCAGACCTTCCTTAAATGGTCTGGAAATGCATCTGCTGGTGATCAATAAACTGATCAAACAATACAAACCAAAAGCGGTCATCATCGATCCGATCAGCAGCCTGGTGGCCGTCGGAAACTATAGTGAAGTCCGGGCGATGCTGGTCAGGCTCATGGATTTGCTAAAAGTGAATCAGATCAATGCCTTTATTACGGCTTTGACCCATCCGCAATCCACCGGGTATTTTGACCATACAGTCGATGCGGTTTCTTCCCTGGCAGATACATGGATCCGGTTAACAAACGAAATAACCGACGGATCGAGAATCAGGCAATTTTCCATCGTTAAATCCAGGGGTATGGGTCATTCCAATGCAATGAACGAGTTCTCTATCAGCGAAAAAGGAATCAAATTAAAAAATTAGAGGTACAACAAAACGACTTTATCATGCCAAAAGAAATGTGGGAGCTCAGACTTTACATTGCCGGTCAGACGCCCAAGTCTGTCCTCGCTTTAAAAAATATTACAAAATATTGTGAAGAACACCTGGCCGGAAAGTATAGTATTGAAATTGTTGACTTATTGAAAAATCCGCAACTGGCTGAAGGGGATCAGATATTTGCGATACCGACACTGGTTCGAAAATTTCCGGAACCACTTAGAAAAATCATAGGTGATCTTTCCAATGAAGAAAAAGTACTTGTCGGTCTGAATATCCGACCGGTCACCATAAAAAATTTGCACCGTCATGGGTAAGAGTAAAAAAAAGGAAATGCTGACAGAGGGAAAACTGATTCTGAAATTGTATGTTTCCGGCATGTCCCCCAAGTCGATGGAAGCCATTGAAAATATAAACCGGTTATGTGCTGAATATCTGGAAGATTCCTTCGATCTTGAAATTATTGACCTTTATAAACACCCTGAACTGGCAGCTGAACAGCAAATTGTATTCAGTCCTTCGTTGATCAAACGGCTGCCTCTGCCCAAAAAAACACTGGTAGGCACTTTTTCAGATAAGGATAAAGTGATCAAAGGCCTGGGCATATCTTTTAAATGATGAGAGTATGCAAACTGAAACCCGGGAAGAACTTTTATTGAAAATCGAAAACCTGGAAAGCCGGCTGGCTGAATCTGAACAACTCATCGAAGCCATCAAAGCCGGTGAGGTGGATGCTTTTGCCTTTAATACAGATGCGACGCCGGAGATCTATACCCTTCAGAGCGGTGATTATGCCTACCGGCTCCTGATTGAGGAATTCGGAGAGGGCGCCGTGAACTTATCCGAGGATGGGATGATTGTATACACCAACACTTATTTTTTTGAACTGCTGGAGTTAAAATATGAAAAAGTGATCGGCCGTTTTATTTCAGAATTTATCGCACCGGCATCCATGGATGACTTCAAAACTATATTTGAAAAGGCCAAGAACGGTAACAGCAAGGGCGAAATAAACCTTCAGGTACTGGATAAGATTATCCCTGTATTTGTTTCACTCACTTCACTGCAGCCCAATCTGCCAACGATCGGAATGATTATTACCGATCAGACAGAAATAAAAAAGCACGAAGAAATTGTTCTTCGTTATCAGAAGGACCTTGAGAACAAAAATGCCGAACTCGCGCAAAGTAATCTCGAACTGGATTCATTCTCTTATGTCGCCTCCCATGACCTGCAGGAACCTTTACGAAAAATACAAACCTTCTGCCAGCGTATCCTGGAGACTGCTCCGGAAGAATTTTCTGCGACCACCCATGATTATTTTTCAAGGATTTTGAATGCATCCAAACGTATGCAACAAATGATCAATTCACTTTTGGATTATTCAAGAACGAATTCCGCACAAGTGAAGACGCTGACCGATTTGAATGAAATAATAAAGGAAGTGGTAGTGGATCAGGTGGACGAAGACGAAATTCAGAATGTAAATATAAGACTGGATACCCTGCCAAGGATTCTTGCCATACCGGATCAAATGAAGCAGCTTTTCAATAATCTGGTTTCAAACGCTGTCAAATATAGAAAGGCGGATATTCCGCTTGAAATTCATATCTGGTCCGAAAATGCAGGGGATTATTGGAAAATCGTCGTTTCGGATAACGGGATCGGATTTGAGCCAAAATATGCGGATAAAATATTTGATTTGTTCCAGCGTCTGCACAGCCGCTTTGAATATGAGGGAACCGGCATCGGTCTGTCCATCTGTAAAAAAATTGCCCAGAACCATAAGGGTTGTATAAAAGGCATTGGCCATCCGGGCCAGGGTGCTTCGTTTGAAGTTCTTTTACCCAGAAATATATCTTCATGATAAAAGGACATATTCTCCTGATTGACGATGATGAGGATGATCAGTTCATCTTTAAGGATATTTTGAAAGAAATTCGCTTTCCTTATGAGTGCCAGGTCGCCAGCGATGGCCTGGACGCTGTATCCAGACTGACCTGCGATGAAGAACTTCCTGCCATCATATTTCTTGATCTGAATATGCCCCTGATGAATGGTGTTGAATTTCTTACGCATATAAAAGACCATCCGCCCATCAATCAGATTCCGATTGTCATTTTTTCAACTTCAAATAATCCGGCCGACAGGGTAAAGCTGCCGATATTGGGAGCCAGTTTGTTTATTACAAAAACATCTGATTTCAAAGAATTAAAATATAAGCTGACAGAAATATTAAATGAACAGTAGGCCCGGACATCATGCAGCGTTCTCTAAAATTGGATTGTCTACTTAAAGAAGAGTTTTTGCCGTGGAAACGATTTTTGCTTATGCGTAGCCAACACTAAGTGCTAAGCCGCCCTGAACACTGTTCAGGGCATTTTTATGCACACAGCCGGAAACTGTTAATTTTCTTCTGCCACCCAGGTCTTGGCCTGATCGATTTCCTGCAAGCTGAATCCCCTTGTTTTCCCCGGCAAAACCGGGCTTATATAAGTTGACATCTTTTCAACCGCTTTCTGATCGCTGACAATGGCCATTTTTTTCCATTTAGAGAAATGCTCCAGGCCTACCATCAGATCTTTCCACCAGGCTGCCATTGTAAAATTTCCAACCTCCGTTTTTAATTCGAAAAGAAAATGGATATGACCATGCTCTTTGTAAGCTTCCTCAATTCGGGGAATCAGCACTTTTTCATAATCTGCCTTTGTTACTTCCCCGCTGGCCGTAAAACCAGCCACATAGGCCGGAATATCTTTCATCACTGTAATCATGGCTTTTTTAAATCATTGTTTAAATAACCGGGCCAGACCTGGCACGATATTCAACCGAATGATGATAAAGTAAATGTGAATCCATTTATCATCGATTTCCTTTATAACGGAATTCCTTACCGGGGTCTGGTAACTGCGAACGGCGAAAATGATATTTTATCTTATTCCGTTAAAGTGGAAAGTGAGAACCAGGAATCATATCTGAATATTGTCGCAAACCCTTGCGGCGAAGAAAAAATGGATTGGTGCTTTAAGGACCCGGATGCGGAGACGGAGAATACCATTTTTGATAAAAATTTTCTGCAGGAGATCGGTGAAGCTATTGAAAAGCATGAAGTGGCTAATTCTTCGGATCAATCATAACATTTTACAAAGCTCATCCAAAAAAGGGTCAGATGGAAATCCGACCCGCATAATGATTACCCTCGATATGTAGAAAATTAAGTAAATGCAAATACTATTCCCGATGCTGATCACTTTAGGGTAGCCCTTCGCCAGGAAATATGAAACTGCGTTTCGCATTTTTCCGCTCCTTTTTTTCAAGGTTGTGAATAAATATTCATCGACAAAAAGAAATTATGTTTGGAAAGTGTAAATGAGACAAATATGAGTAGGTACGTACTTGATTTTGGGGAAATTGATAAATCAAAATTTGCTCTGGCCGGGGGCACAGGCTTATTAGGACATCATCTCAGGAATAATTTTCTTCAAGGCTGATAAATTTTCTCGTTCGGCGGTTCTCCCATCCCGATCTTCACCCATACTTCTTTTTCATGTTCTAATCCTTCCTGGACGTCCTCTTCATCTTCACCTGCGATAGGCCATTCTTCAAAAACATCGTCGTTGAAAAATTCGACAAACAAAACGCTGTGTGAGTAGGCAGAAAATTCCTTTTCGGGATTGGCTTCATGCTGTTCAGGTGTGAGATATGGGAAAACGAATCCTTCCGGTAATGTCCTGTATTGTTCGGACAGATATTCGATGGCTTTATTTCTTGCCTTTCGCAGATCTGCGTCTTTGAAATCCTCAACGTGATGATAACTATTCACCACTTCTTTATCTTTAAACGCGGCAACATCCTGTGTCACACGGTAGAAATACGTGGCTATTTTCTGTTTATCATAAAGATTTGCTCTAAAATCCTGTGGGCTGAATTCCATCTTCCTGCGTTTATGTCCGATTCACAGGGACCGTTCATCCAAAGAATGTGCCATGAGTAAAACAAACGGGCGCCAGCAGAAGCATTTGCACCTGAATTTTACAATCGCCAACTGATTCTTTACTACTGATAGACGTTAGGTTGATGAACTTCCATGAGATAGGCCGGATTTGCGAGTTCTTTAAAGCCAAATTGCCTGTACAGGCCATGACCATCCCTTGTGTTCAGCATCTTTCTCCTTAACTGTTTTGACCAGGGCTGATTCATTATAAACGACAGCATTTTCTTTGAAATGCCGTTACCCCTGTGTTCCGGCAAAACGTAAAAATCGGCAAACCATCCGAAAGTGCAGTAATCTGTAATCACTCTGCCAAAGCCAATTTGCTTTCCATTAGCAAAAGCTCCAACGCAAAAAGAATTTTCCAGCGATTTGTCTACCATCTGAAATGAGATGCCCCTGGCCCAGTAAGAATCTTCAGTCAGGAACTTATGAATTGACTTAACATCCATATTCTGTTTGCCTGTTTTAATCAAAATTTCTTCCATGTGGTCATTTCCGTTTTTTACTAAAGCGTCTAAATTACTGACTATCCGGAAATAATAAACTGCTTGTCCAGCGTTTTCAGAACCCGGTGACTATACAGATGAAACGGGCGATTTTTCTCTTTTTCCAAAACGTATTTTATTCGACGGCTCCTGATCTTCAGCGAACCGGCCATTAGAGGAAAATCAAATATTTTTTTTACGCAACCACTCGAACAGACGTCTCGTTCATATTTCATGTCTCCAAAGTTCTCATCCATCCGCACCCATCGGTCTTCACGCTCATTCTTCCCTGTTCATTGAGCGGAGGTCCTGATTTTTTTTCCTGCATACACCGCGTTCGTTTCTCCATGCGGAACATCCGCCTATTTTTCATGTCCAATTAAAACTTACCAGTTATGATCAAATTTATCAATTCAGGAAATGGGTTAAACCCTTTAAGGCTTTGCGTTCTTTTAGTATTTATAACCGGTATCTCTCAGAGCTGTCGAAAATCAAACATTGACCAAAATGATTTACGGGATTTCCAGCAGGTAAATCTGGTGTCGAATAACGGATCTTATGGATCCACACTCATCGACCCCACGCTACAAAATGCCTGGGGCATTGCCTGGTCACCGACGGGGATTGCCTGGGTAAACGCCGAGGCCGCTCACGTGAGTCATCTATATACAGGTGAAGGCGCGATCGTTCGACCTGCAGTAAACATTCCATCCCCAACAGATACCATCGGAGGTGCTCCGACCGGGATCGTCTTTGCAGGAGGGGCGGGATTTACGCTGGCGAATGGTCAGGCGGCGGCATTTCTTTTTGCGGCTGATGACGGTGTTTTATCCGGCTGGAATGGCGCGGCAGGAAATAATGCATTGCGAATCGCAGATAATTCTGCCAGCTCCGCATATTTTGGCCTGGCACTGGCTACCTGGAACGGATCGCATTTTCTATATGCGGCAAATTTCAAAGTGGGTAAAATCGATGTATGGGATACAACCTTTACGCAGGTCAACATGCCTTTCACTGATCCTGGTCTGCCCGCCTCCTACTCACCTTTTAATATTCAGTCCATCGGCTCCTGGCTTTTTGTGATGTACGCAAAAGTGGGTTCGGATGGTAATGAAATACATCAGGCAGGATTGGGACTTGTGGATATATTCAATCCCGACGGCTCTTTTGTAAAAAGATTTACGACAGGGGGCACTCTGAATTCACCCTGGGGTGCGACTATGACACCGGCAGGATTTCTGGACGACAACAATATGTCAATGGGTGACGGAAGCGATAAAAAAAATTCCATTGGTTTACTGAAAGGCAATCAGGATAACGATCAGGAACCTGCGATCCTGATCGGAAATTTTGGGGACGGACGAATTAATGTCTATGCTCTGGACGGTCATTTCCGGGGACAGTTACAAAAACATAATCAGGCGATTACCATTGAGGGACTATGGGCGCTCTCATTTGCGCCGACTACGGCAACCACCATCGATCCGATGCGGCTATATTTCTCAGCCGGACCGAAGGATGAAACCGACGGACTGTTCGGATACCTGATCAAAAAATAAAAAAACCTGTGATAACGAGCCATCCCGCCGAAAACGGGATGGCTTTTTTGATTCAGCGGTTCAGGGCAGACCCATTTATTATAAATAAAATGGCCGATCTTTAAAAAAAAAATACAATATGGCAAAGAAAACAGCCTCTACCCCGACTGCAGACCAATCCACCCTTTTTGAAAAAGCAGGAGACGTGCTGAGCGGCATCGGTAATAAACTGGTCGATGCAAAGGACGTTGTCGTCGATTTCGTTGCAGATGAAGTCGTTGTTGTAAAAAAGGCAGCCAGGAAAATCGCAAGGAAAGTCAAAAAAGCGGTAAAAAAAGCTCCGGTGAAGAAAGCGATTCCCAAGAAAAAAAAGGCAGCGAAGAAAAAATCAGCCTCCGGAAAGAAATCAACAAAGACAGCACGGAGACCGGTAGCGAAAAAGAAAGCCTCGCCAAAAAAGGCTGCTAAAAAATCAATAAAGAAACCCGTTAAAAAAGTAGCCAGGAAGGCATAACTCAACGAATATAAAAACCCATTTTGATATAGTAACCGCGGGCAGATTCATTTCAATCCCGCCAGCTGTAATCCCAGACCGACAGACTGAATATATTCTTCCGGGTGAACGGGCTCACCGGGTATCTGTTGCTGGCGCCAGATAATTTTATGATCGTTCATTCGCGTCATATCCGGGGTAATCACGAAATTCCGCCCATCCGGCAGCGTGATCCTATACCAGTGATTTCTTTTATCCACAAAGCGGCTCGCCATTGCCTGATGTCTGGCATTTTCGTATCTGAAATTGATCTGGTGCACGACGTAAAATAGAAAATTTCCGAATTCTTGTCAATGTTTTTGCTGATGAAAATATTCCCCAAAATCAATATTTCCGGAATAAAAAGAACGTAGTTTTTCTGTGTGAACTACGACAAATAAGAATAGAATTAACACATGCTACAGCCATTTATTGACATAACGGTCTGAACGAATGTGAAAAACGATCCCGCATTAAAAAGAGGCAATCGGATCCGGTACACCATCGGGATCGTTAAGGGCAACACCGCGGCTGCTGATTTTTGTACCTTCTATCACCAGTATGCCTGCAACATGGGGCGCCGCCATCGAAGTGCCGCTGAGCCTTGCATACCGGCCATTACTATAGGTTGAAACGATACGGACACCCGGAGCTGCGAAATCAACCACATCGTTTCCGAAATTTGAAAAACTGGCAAAATTTCCGAGACTGTCGATGGCAGAGACCGTAAAAACATTTGGATGATTCACCCTGCCCGGGGAGGACAGATTGGCTTTTTGTGATTTATTGCCCGCTGCAATGGAAAATAAAATTCCTCTTTCCGCCAGCGTGAGAACGGCATTATCAAGAGCTGGAGAAATAGTGTCGGTGCCAAGACTCATGTTGACCACTTCTCCGGATTTTGCATTCTGACCTACATAATTAAGCGCTTTGATCAGCTGGCTGGTGCTTCCTTCGCCGTCGTTGTTCAATGCTTTCAGCGCGATGATTTTTGCACCTGCAGCAACACCCACCACGCCGAAGGAATTATTTAAAGCACCTATTATTCCCGCAACATGTGTACCATGCCCGTTACTGTCTTCTACAGAAGTTTCATTACTTACAAAACATTTACTAAGCACAGTATCCACATCCAGATCGGGATGGTCAGTATCCACTCCTGTATCTATAATCCAGACTCTTTTTCCGGTACCATCGTCAGTACCTGTCCGCCTGACGCCCCATTGTACCGTGGATGGAGAAACCAATTCATAACAGCCAAGGTCCAGCTTTATCACCCGGTCCTGTTCTACCAGTTCCACTCCCTGATCCTGTTTTAATGCGAGCGCCTGATTCCGGTTGAGCCGCGCAATAAATCCTGAATGAATGTAACTCAATGTAGCCAGCCGTTGATTCTCTGCAATCGTATAACGGCTCAAAATGGAAGTGACGGCATTCGTCGATGTGCCCAGCGTCTGTACGGTTCCGGTTTGAATTCCCGCATCGCGTAACATGACGATATAAGTTTCATCAACAGGAGTGGAAAAAACGCGAATGGGTTCGCAATCAGGTTCCTGGACCTGACCCACTTTTACGGGTTGTTCATTCTTCTTGCATCCAGCAGACAATATTATATAGGCGCTGAACAGGTAGACGGCAAGTTGTGTTGTGATTTTCATAACTGATGTAATCAATTAGAACGTATCCGGAAAGACCGATGTTTCAAAGAATTTGTTAATTCAGCCATCCAAAAAAAGAAATAAAACACCCTTTCTTATGGCTGCCGGTACTTTTATATTTGTCCGGTGAAATTTACTTATGAATTTCAAAATCAGATGGGAGCTGTATAGCGGTGGCGAGCTGCCTGAGGACTTTTTGCAAGCCGTGGGTGAAGGGCTGGAAAAAGCAGGAATATATTAGTCAGTGGAAATTCCGGACCTGTCAGGATTTTTCTGCAGTGATATTCAGCATCAGTACAAGTTCGTCTGAAATCGTACTGCTGCCACCGATCTGAAAGTCTTTTCGGTG
>DASXNJ010000162.1:0-4213 GCA_036495145.1 Puia sp. | reverse complement strand
TAATAATCATTATGTTCCACTCGATTCTTCGGAAACGAATCAACTGAGAACCGGATTTGCGAATGACTATATCATAGCTAAACCGGGCAATGTTTCCCTGATCAGTCTGCTGAAAGTGGAACCCGGAGACAAAATGCTGGTTTATCAGGCATTTTCGGCAATCCCGAATACAACGGTAATTGACAAACAGTACATGACGTCGAAACTCCTGGATGTCGTAACGGCAGACTTTAACCAGATCGGGTGGATGGTGTCGTTGCTTGTATTTTTTGTGCTTCTGATTACTTATGGCAGAATAGAGCTTGCCCTGGTTTCATTTATTCCGATGGTTATTGCTTTTGTATGGATCCTGGGGATCATGGGAATTGCCGGATTGCAGTTCAATATTGTGAATATTATTTTGTCAGCACTCATTTTCGGATTGGGAGACGATTACAGCCTTTTTATCATGGACGGCCTGTTGCAGGAGTATAAAACGGGAAAAAAGAATCTGTCGAGTTACAAATCCTCTATCGTCCTGTCTGCCGTTACGACGCTTGCCGGACTGGGTGTTTTGATTTTCGCCAGGCATCCGGCACTCCGCTCGATCGCCCTGATATCCATAACGGGTATTTTAAGTGTTGTTTTAATTGCGCAGGTGCTGATTCCTTTTTTCTTTGATTTCCTCATCCGGAACAGGATCCGAAAGGGGCTTTTTCCCTGGACTGCTACTGGTTTGGTCAAATCCATTTTTTCTCTGAGCTATTTTGCCATCGGAAGCTGGATGGTTACATTGCTCGGCATTATTATTCTGAAATTAAATCCGTTTGCGGGTGCACGTGCGCGTTATATTTATCACTGGGTTCTTTCCCATTATACCTGGTCGGTTATATATATTATGGGAAATGTAAAGAAGAAAATTATCAATCCGCAGAACGAGGATTTTTCAAGACCCTGCGTGATGATTGCCAACCACCAGTCATTCCTCGATATCCTGGTGATGACCATGCTGCATCCTAAAGTTATTTTATTAACAAATCACTGGGTGTGGAATTCGCCTGTATTCGGTCAGCTGGTGAGGATTGCTGGCTACTATCCGGTGGCAAAGGGTATAGAAAACAGTATTGACTATATGGAATCGCAGGTGAAAGCCGGTTTTTCCATTGCGATATTTCCGGAGGGAACAAGATCAGCGGATGAACAGATCCGGCGTTTTCATAAAGGCGCATTTTTTATCGCGGAAAAATTAGATCTTGATATATTGCCCATCGTGATTCATGGAACGGGATATACGATGTCAAAGAGTGATTTCTTACTGAAAGATGGTCATATCACCATCAAATATCTTCCGAGGGTAAAACCGGGCGATCTCTTTTTTGGTGTTGACTATACCGAGAAAGCGAAATTCATGGGCCGGTTCTTCAGACAGCAATATGAAAAACTAAAACAGGAAGCGGAGCAGCCTCGTTTTTTTAAAGAGCTGCTCATCTATAATTATTTATATAAAGGCCCGGTGCTCGAATGGTATCTGCGTATAAAGATCCGCCTCGAAAATAATTACCAGGTCTTTCATGATCTCCTGCCAAAGCAGGGCCGGATACTGGATATCGGTTGCGGATACGGATTTATGAGTTATATGCTACGATTTGCGGCAGCCGAACGAGACCTGATCGGGTATGACTATGACGAAGAAAAAATAGCTGTCGCCAGTCATTGTTTCAGCCGGGATTCAAATATTCATTTTGTAGCAAAAGATGTAAACCAAATGGATGTGGTACCGGCGGACGCCATTATCTTATCGGATACCCTGCATTATATTCTCCCCAATCAGCAGGAAACACTGATCCGGAAATGCATGAATGCCCTTCGGCCGGGAGGCATCCTGGTTATCCGCGACGGAGACCGGGACCTGAAGAAAAAGCATGAGCGCACAAAATGGACAGAATTTTTCTCAACCCGTTTTTTTTCCTTCAATAAGACATCCGGGGATCCGTTGCAATTCTTATCCGGTAAAATGATCAGGGATCTGGCTGTAAGCCAGCAGATGGATTGCCGGTTGATGAATGATTCGGATTATACATCAAACCGGATTTTTATTATCACCCATCCAGTAACCAGATATGAAAAAGTTTGATGTTCTGATCATAGGTACAGGTATGGGCGGACTCGTCTGCGGTAATATACTCGCCAGGCAGGGTCTCAGGGTTTGCATGGTTGAAAAAAATAAACAACTGGGTGGTTGTCTGCAGATATATGTTCGTAACAGAGTGATTTTCGATTCCGGTGTGCATTATATCGGCGGACTGGATAAGGGACAAAATCTTTATCAGATTTTCAAATGGCTGGGTCTGATGGATGAACTGAAGCTCGAAAAAATGGATCCGGATTTCGACCGGATTCTGCTGGACGGAGATACAAATGAATACCTGTATATGCAGGGATACGATGCATTTGAAAAAGAAATGATCCGCGTATTTCCGGATGAAGAAAAAGCAATCCGGACTTATACCAAATCCATTCTTGAAATTTGCGACCGGTTTCCGCTATATCGTTTACGATTGAATGGTAGTGGAGAAGAAAAGCAGGAGACGATGGGAATTTCCGCAAAGAAATTTATAGAATCCATCACAGAAAATCAAAAGCTGCGGGCTATACTGGCCGGAAATAATATGCTCTATGCAGGAAGCGGGGAAGCCACACCATTTTATATTCATGCGCTGACCGTTAACAGTTATATCGAAAGCGCGTGGCGTTGTCTGGACGGAGGCTCGCAGATTTCAAAAATTCTTGCAAGGAATATTTCAAATTCCGGTGGACAGATTATCAAAAACCGCGAAGTCAGAAAACTGATTGTACAGGACGGGAGCGTCGTCGCGGCGGAATTGGGTGACGGCTCTTTGGTTCATGCCGATTTCTTTGTATCCAATACCACACCTGTCAATACCTATCGCATAACTGAAACCAGCCTGATACGGCCTGTTACCCGGAAAAGGATGGAAGCCATGCCGAGAACCGTATCTTCCTTTATTTTAAATATCGTTTTTAAAAAAGATCGTTTCCCTTATTTAAAACACAACTATTATTATCAGAAAGAGGGCATGGTGTGGGCGATGGACGAATACGCAGAAAAGGACTGGCCGCTTGGCTATGCGATCTACTGCTCGCCAGCCGTAAAAACGGAATTTGCCAGAGGGATGACTATTTTTGCATACATGAGATATGATGAAGTTAGATCCTGGGAAACAAGTTTTAATACCGTCTCCTCAAAACAAAACAGAGGAATAGAATATGATGCGTTTAAGGAAAAAAAGACAGAACAGCTTTTGGACCGGGTGGAAGAAAAATTTCCCGGATTAAGGAAATCGATATTGCATACCTATACTTCTACGCCGCTCACTTTCCGGGATTATATCGGGAATGAAGATGGAAATCTTTATGGAACGGCCAAAGACTACAGAAACCCGATGGGCACCCTCGTTTCTCCAAAAACCCGAATACCAAATCTTTTTCTTACCGGACAATACCTGAATCTTCATGGAATTCTGGGAACAGCGATCAGCGGTTTGATTACTTCCATCGCCCTCACGGGTAAGGATGATTTCATTGAAAAAATTAGAAATGCCTGAGACAAAGAAAAAAAGAAATGTTTTCCTGAAAATACTCGCCGTATTCGGCCTGTTCGTTTTGCTGGGTGTAATTTATATATTGATCGTTTCAAGAACCAGTCCTCCAAAAATTGCCGATAAAACAGCCTTGAATTGGGGACGCATGGAACCCAGCCCCGGTCTCTTTACCATAAAAAATAACTGGTTCAGAAAAAGCAAATCCGGTCTTTACGAATTATGGATCGAAGGACAGCCATTTGAACGCGGCGTCGTCAACGGTAAATTATCGAAAGAGCTGATTCAGTTACAGGAAGACTATTTCAATGATCAGATCAATAAAATGGTTCCATCCGGATTTTACAGGCATTTTTTAAAATATGTGGTTGGCTGGTTTAACCGAGACCTGGATAAATACGTTTCGGAAGAAGACAAGGATGAGATATATGGCATTTCTCTCTCAGCATCGGACAAATATGGTTATATCGGTAATAACTACCAACGTATTCTCAACTATCATGCGGCGCATGATATTGGACATGCATTGCAAAACCTTGCCCTGGTTGGTTGTACATCTTTTGGCACCTGGGGATCCAGATCTGCGGACAGTACCATGATCATCGGAAGAAATT
>DASXNJ010000161.1:0-3980 GCA_036495145.1 Puia sp. | reverse complement strand
TAAATAAAAAAGATTTCTGTCAAAAGATTTTCCTTCCGGATGCCGATCCACAAAAGTTAATATTTTAATCAGCGTTTCATCAGGCATGCGATAGGGTTTCGAATACTCTTCCGGCGAGAGTTCGGTTTTCCATTCAAATGCTTTGGCTACCCAGAAATGTAATGACTGAAGGTCATCCTCTGTTTTATAATATGATTTCAGCAGATCCTTCCTGACCAGATAATTGAAAAAATAATCTGTATGATAGGCCCAGCTAAACCAGCCGTCACGGTAGTCAGGATAAATCAGCAGGTTCTTTCTTTTTACATTGCTGGTTCTGACCCCGTCTCCATTATAAACAAGGGTGGATGACTCCGTTCCTTCCAGATACACGGAATCCAGTTTGCCTTTATGCAGGACAGCCTGGTCAAGCCAGCCATCCAGCCGGTTTGTATCTACAGGCATTTTCCTGTCGTACCAGTATTTTGAATAAAACATCGCCTTTCGTTTATCATTCAATGCCAGTGCGTAATTCATGGCTGACGGATCCTTCATCTTATGAATCACATTTTCATAATCTTCTTCCATAGCATCAAAAACCGCACGGTCGCAGAGGCAGAGGTTCGGATACAGCGTTCCGCGTGTAGAACGGTAATAGCCGGTGATGATATTGATCTGGAACATATGCGAGATATAACCGGCACGTATAATCGCATTCCGCAAAATCGTATTCGGCGGATTATCTACAGTGTGGGTAGCGAGCCATTGCAGGTACTCTGGTATCCTGTCACGGTGCCCGTACTGATAGAGGTATTCCAATATATTCAGATGATTATTCAGTATGCGGGGCAATTCAAAATAATCATGTTCATTATTTTCGAGAATCTTCTGAAAACTCCAGTAAACATGTTCCAAATCACCGGCGGCTGCATATAAAGAGGCAAGGGTATGGTAACCACCATTGAAATCCAGTGGCATTCTGCCATCGGGTTCAAAGCTGCCTTTTGGATAATATCCTTTGAAAGCTGTATCACCTTCTTTATTTGCTGCAGGTGAAATGGCGTTCAGCATCTCCAGCATTTTATTTTGCGTGGGTTTCCCGACAGTCAGCCACATTTGTACTGCCATATTCAATTCAAAGGGAACCGAGGGACGATACATGTTTTTGTTTTTGTAAAACTGCATCGCCAGATTGTAATTATTGTCTGCAACGGATGCAAGAAGATCCTCCTTTTTCCGGTCAGGCATAAAATAATCATCCATCGCCAGTAGTATCACAAAACGATTGGTCTGCGCCAGCCTGATGTCAGACAGCAGACTGCTGTCCTGACCCATCAGATCATGAGAAATCATTTGAATCAGGCTGCTTTTTAAAGGCATCTCCTTCGTTTTATTAAATGCCAGGATCTGATTATACACTTCATTGGCCAGCGTAACGCGGTTTTTTATGTCAAGCGATCCAAGATAACGCAGGATGGTTCCGCTGTCATGTCTTTCCTGAAGGAGTAAATAAATTGCTTTCGATTTCAGGTCCACTTCTTCACTTTCAATGAGTGCATTGGATTGTGATTTTACTTTTTCAATTACGCGGTTATTTTTTTTCAGATCCGCATTGTACCAGTAGAATCCGCTCAGTACCACCATAATCAGAACAGCGGCAACAGCCGCGATACGCCGGGGCCCGTATTTCATAAAGGCCCTGGTGATGAATTCTTTTCTTGCACTCCTTTTCAGAAATTCGCGCATATCGAGCAGCGTATTTTCTGCATGCTGTTTTGCCAGCGCAGGATCCTCTCTTGATTCGGCATAGCGCATGATCCATCCCCTATTGGGTTTGCAGTTCCTGTACCAGTTTTCAAAATAACTCAGCGGACCTACGGGCAGAAGATAACCTCTGCTTTTACCACTATTTTTCCAGCGGTCGAGCTGCTTTTGAAAATCCAGGAATGTGGAATAAAATTCGAATTCCCTGTTCGCCCATTGATTTAACTTATTCCAGTTGCGGATCAGGCTTTCGTGTGTGATATCCAGTACCGTGGCGGGTGAAAGATTTTGACTGGATGGTTCATCCGTAATAAAAGGCCTGATAAATGAATTTCCCTGTTCGCGGAATATATTTAATACACCACCAATCACATCAGATGTGAGTCTTGGATTATTAATAATGCCTGTAATTTCTTCCAGGCTCATCCGGTTACGGACCGCTCGGCTGTTGTCAATTTTGGTGAGACAACTAAAACTGATGGCAATGATTCTTTTTGCTTCCTGCTGGGTGACTGGATTGTCCTTAAGCCGGTTATTATAATATTCCCAGGCATTCTCATACAGCTGATTCGCGTGGATCTCAATGATCCTTGCCAATCCTGTATTTTCATAGAAGCCCTGTTGTTGCACGGGCATTGAATTGAACCAGTCCCTGAATTTTTTTATTTCTTCATCCGGCAAGTCCTCTGCCGGCATCCCTCCTACCATCGCATAATGTATCAGATCCAGTTCTTCCTCACCCCGTTTGGCAACTGCCCAAATCCTGCTTAATGCATGCTGTAAAATGGGCAGCTGGTCAAGCCCCTCAGCAATATCAAATACCAGCCTTTCAATCAGCCGCTGTGAAATACGGATCCCGCTGAGCACGGCCGGTTCTTCAATCACCTGTTTTAAATCTTTTCGTTTTAAACGGGGAACAAAAAACTGGGAGAAGCCGATATATTCAGGCAGTCCGCGAAATGCAGAGCACTGCCCGATATAGTCCGAGCGCATGGTACAGACTAAATATACCGGAAGATTTTTTCGAATGGCAATCCTTGCTGTTTCCAAAATCAGATTCACAACAATCTGTGAGTCCCTCGAGACCGTCTCGTTATAAAAATTTTCAGGGTTGGTAAAAAACTCCTCAAACTGATCTACGATGATCAACAGATTGGCCGCTTTTCGTTTCCTGTCTTTCAAATCATTTTCGGATAAATCTGCAGGTAAACTTTCTTCATCCAGATAAAATGAAGAATTGGTATAGAGATCGACCAGGGAAGAATATCCCCTTCTCAATTCGGTCTCCAGGGTGGCCGGACTGATGTCGAATTCACGCGAAAGGGACCTGGCCATATTCTTTACGGGATCTCTTTCGGGTCTGAAATCAGCAATCACCCAGTTGGAATATTTCGCCCTGAAAAATCCGGCCCTCGCGTTAGGAATGAGCCCGGCGTAGATCAGTGAAGATTTTCCTTCGCCGGAAGCACCGGTAACCATCAGGAATTTATTTTGCTCCAGCAATGCCGTGATCTGATCGACCTGTAAATCCCTTCCCTTAAAATAAAGGCTTTCTTCCTCCGTAAAAGAACGAAGACCGGTGTAAGGACATATATGAATCTCATCAACTGTGCTCGTCGACATAAATGATGTTCCGGTTATCTCTTGGATTAATGTTGTCCTTAAATTTTTTCCATGCCGTATCCGCAGGCTGTGTTTCGGAATATCCCCTCATGATATACGAGAGAAAATCTGCCTGGTCTGACCCCGAATTAAAGTCGGGAATATTTATCATTGCATTATACAACTGCCCGTGAAATGCGAAAGACCGGCAGATTTCCTTATTGGCATCTATTTTAGACGGAAGGTTTCTGATCAGCGAAAAGGCTTTTGATACATTTTCTTCAGGATTCTGCATCATAATCGCATATGCGAGAAAGCCCCTGTTCGGTTGTTCATTTGTCTTGTTTTCTTTTCTGTCCAATTCAGCAAACGCCGAGTCTATGAGTGGTTGTACTTTTTTTGCATCAAATTTTTCTTTCAATAGTTCGGTCGCAACGAAAGAATATAGCGTGGAACGATTTACCGGGTTTTTGAACACCGTCGCTAACTGATGGGCTTTTTCGAATTGCCCTGCCTTTACATATCCTTTCATGGCATATCCGATCAATCGAAAAGACTGGTCACGGACAAATCCAAAAAAGTTTTTCTCCCGGAGAAGATTAAAAATATTGGCCTTATCGATCTTATCGTAATAT
>DASXNJ010000160.1:0-8607 GCA_036495145.1 Puia sp. | reverse complement strand
TAACACAATCACAATCAGCGGTACCTGTGATTGGATCCCGCACAGGCTGGGAGAATATTATTACAATTACTGTTGTGTATCCTGAATGATTTAGTGCTTTCAGTAGTTGAGCCCTGGCATGTTTATGCCGGGGTATTTATTATAAGTTAGCCAGGGATTCTCTATATAAATTAATCTACATAATTCTTTTTGTGCTGGTCTTATTGATAATCCTGTTTCGGCTCTTGCAAGATTAAAAATTAAGTCTGAAGCCAAAACAGGAATGGACAAATTAGAAATGAACTTTAAAATTTCTATTTTTACAAACTGTCAAATTAGCCTTAGACTTTAGACTTTAGGCGTTAGGCGTTAGGCTTTAGGCCTTAGGCTTTAAGCTTTAGGCTTTAGGCTTTAAGCCTTACCTAACCCGGTTCCTGATATAAACCCAGGATATTCCCCGACAGATCCTGAAACCAGGCTGTAATTTCCGGAGCATCCAATCCCAGCGGCCTTACGATCACCCCTCCTCTTTCAATTATTTTCTGAATCGTTAATTCAATATCATCTACCATAACATGCAGGAGCATGCCGATTTCTGTATTCGGATTTCTGTCCTTGCGCCAGGTACCGCTTACTTCATTCACGCCATCATCAAATGCAACCGAACCGTCGCTGCGTTTGCGTATTTTCCAGTCAAACACTTCGTGATAAAATGAACTGGATTCGTCAATATCGCGCGAAGGAAGTTCCAGGTAACAGATTTTACCATTGCCATAATGTGGCTCTGCATTATTTGTCATAGATCAGTTTTTTCAAGATGAAAAATTTCCTCTACAGATTTACCAAATACCCGCGCAATTTTCATTGCAAGAAGCGCGGAAGGAATATATTTATTGCTTTCGATTGAATTGATTGTTTGCCGCGATACACCTACCTGCCCGGCCAGATCTGCCTGTGTCAATTTCCTGATGGCGCGTTCTACATGCAAATTGTTTTTCATAGGTTGGAATCAGAATCATTTGATCTGGCTGAACGGTTTAACCTGTAGATCACCCACCGAAATCGAAGAATAAAGAAAAGCAGCGGTAGCCACATATTTAGAAACAATATATGATTGGATTCGCTGCCTTGCGTAAATATCAGGCTGAAAAGCAGGATCGCATAGTTCAGATAAATGGCCCATCTTAAAGAGTCGAGTCGAAGCTGCGTGATCTGTTCGTCCTCCACCCGCTCCCTTGAAAATGCTACCAGAAAGAGTCCCACCAGTACCATTAGACTCGTTCCTATAAAAAAAGATGCTGCGCGGAGAATAAAAAACCAGTTTTGTCGGATGACGACATATGCTGGTCAAAACCATTCGGATAAAACTGATCCCACAATAACTTGATCGGAATATGTATCAGTATCATACCGATACCAAAATAGCGGGTGTTAAATGGAAAAAGGTAATTGGCTCTCATTTTTGTCAAGTTTGCAATACTAAATGTAAAGTATTCTTGACATATTGGCCAAATAAAATTTAAAAGATACCAAAAGAATAATATCAATTCACTGGATATAGCTGCCCACAATCACAGGTTTTGAAAGCGAATTACAGAGCCGGGTGACAAAATTGCACATATTATTTTGCGGCACTGTTTTTAGATAAAATTCCTGTTCAACTATTTATTAATAAAAAACAAAAAACATGTACTACAATCAGTCATGGGCCGCAAAAGGCAATCCACACGGAAACAGACAACTGTCCGCCCGCTCGATGCAGCGTGCAGCCGTGAACATTTTCAAGACAGACAATAGTTATGAGCTTTTGGTATTTGCACCAGGGCGCATCAAGGAGCATTTTCACCTGGATATGAATGGAAATGAGCTCACTGTTTCTTACAATCCACCGGAAGGATTTCCCCGTCCGGATTGGATATTGAGAGAATACAGTCGTGGAGGTTTTAAAAGAACTTTTACTTTGAATGAAAGCATCGACACAGAAAACATATCTGCTAAATATGCAGACGGTGTTCTCCAGGTCAGTCTTCCTGTCATAGAAGGAAAAGAAAACGCAAAAAAGGAAATATTGATTAACTAATCAATGTTGCAACCGAAAACGGGTATCGGAGGATACCCGTTTTTTTTATTATTCTGAGTGTAAGCTTCTGACCGGATTGACGGGCGCCCCTTTGAAGGCCATCATAAGGCACAACAATTGCGTGAATGCTGAAAAATCGAGGCCATGTACAAATACAGAATTTTAATCTTTGTCCTACTCTCGGTCATAAGCCTGTCGTGGAAACAGGCAGATTTATTCAAATTCGGAAATGCTGCAACCCCAATAATATCAGACACGTCAGTTTGTGATAAAGTACTGGATGGAAAGTATAACGCAGGAGATCAAATCACAACACTCAGCCTCGGCGGAATATCCCCGGGTCAGATCAGGATAATTATAAAAGGAAAGGACCGTGACAATTTTCCTTCGCCACCCGAAAAATTGTACATCGGAAAAACTGTTTGTGTGAAGGGTCCGGTGGAGACGCAGGATGGTCAGCTTTCAATTGTAATAAAAGATCCGGGTCAGATTGTCATTCAACAATGAACAGACAGGAACCGGTCATCCCCTCTTAAAAGTTAATTCAACTTTTCTCGTGGTTTTACTATCGGGATACAAGATCTCCATAATAAGAACACCGGATTTTTCCGAAATAGTACTTTTTACCGAAGTGCTGGCTTTTTGATCTGTCATGGTTAAAATATTTCCATCCAGTGACCAGGTGCCCGAATATGTGCGCGACCCTCCCTGGCTATTACTTGAAGTAGTTACAAAAGAATGGTTTGATTTAAATACGCTGACGACCGTTCCGATGGTCGACATATCGGTCACTACAAATGGTTTACCGTATTTCTTTGCGCCTTCATCGGTGAGCCATTGTTTTACCGTTACCTGGTTCCACTTACCAACAATTGATTGCGCTGTGGACTGATTTGAAAAAACCAGGAAACAAATGGAAAAGAAACTAATAATCAGACTTTTATCGACAGGCAATTTTAACATCTGAAAGCTTTAATATTTCCGAAGCTAGCTTTAATTACATGTATATCCGGAACAATTTTTACTCATGATATTTGGCTTCATGTAAATATTACGGCATTCTTTGGAAAAAGATCTCGAACAGGTCACCTTCTCCTCCTCCTGAATATTTCTTTAAAAAACACAACCAGATAGGTCAATATGATAAGTCCTACCACGCCAAGGATTGCGTACGTAGGTGCGCTAAAATAGAACCGGCTGATGATCCAGTATCCGATCACTAATAAAACGATAACAATTCCCCTGGTAATCCATTTTGACCGGGATTTTTGCATGCATGAATGTACGTATTATGCGCACAGATCATCCAACCGGTTTCCGCATGTTGTCAATAAACTGTAATGCTTCTTTTTCATGTGCCGGTCCGTTCGTAAATGAATCGAATGTAAAAACGATTTTACCCGACAGATCAACTACAAAAGTTTCCCTTCCGGTTATGAAAAATTTACTTTTAACGCCGAACATTTTTAAAACTTTATTATCCGGATCGCTTAGTAAAGTGAACGGCAACTGATGATTTTGAATAAATTTCCTGTGACTTTCCACCGTTCCGGAATTAATACCAATCACCATCGCTCCTGCTTTCGTGAATGCATCATACTGATCCCTGAATGAGCAGGCTTCTTTTGTGCAACCACTACTTTCATCCCTGGGGTAAAAATAGATTACCAGGATTTTCCTGCCTGTATAATCTGAAATGTTGAACAGGTTATTATTTTGATCAGGCAGGGAAAATACCGGAATTGAGTCACCGACAGTCAGGTGTTTGCTTTGCCCCTTTGTCGCCTGGAACCAGCCAAAAAACAGGGTGGCCAAAAGGATGTTTTTTTGCATGTGCAAATTTACAGATAATACATGCCTCCCGGAAACAACTATTGTGTTACCGAAGGTTCCTGTTGTTGACTCTTCGGTTGCTGATCATCTTTCGGATTACCGGATTGCTTATGATAATTCGCTACAAGGTCATGAATTTCGTGATCACGTTCTTTCTTCAAAGCCCGAACCTCCTGCCGTTTTTGCTTGTTCGTCAGACTGTCATCCTGCCGCACCGAATAAATCCGGTCCGCATAGTCGGATCTTATATCTTCTTCCTGCGTTTGGAGCTTGCTTGGCTTGCTATACATTGATCCGTAGGGATAATAGGCTCCGTAAGGAAGTCCATAGAATCCAAATGGACTATAGAATGGCGGATAGTAGCCGACACCGAATCCGAATGACGGACGGAACGCATACACACTGTGATAAACAGCAACACTGTGGACCTTCTGGGCCGCCGCAGTAAAAGTCAGCCCCACACAAATCACAAATACAAATAACTTTTTCATAGATTACTTCTTTATATAATGCTAAACGCAAAATACATTCAGAGGATGCCCGATAAGCGTCAAAGATTTGTGTAATAACGATTCTCTAACATATAAAAATCAGATCAAAAAAATTCCGCTCAGTTTACCTGAACCACTTCATAGGCATCCGTTCCGTTTTCTGATACCGGCTGATAATACGTGTTGTTGAAAACAAGATAGGTCTGTCCATTAATATCCTGCTGTACGGCACCATCCGGTATCTGGGTTACGACAGCACCGTAGGGCGCCTGTACAACCTGGTAACCATTACCTGTGTCGATATAAAAAGTACCGCCGTAATAATAATAATAATCGTTTCCAACCATGATTGTTTCGTATCCGGGTGGCAGTGAACTAATCGTTGCCCCAATGGGTGCCGGCACAACTGAATAACCGCCCGGGGCCGGCTGATAATATACCCCCTCGTCATAATAATATTGCTGGTTGGCAACTGATAAAAGAAAGGCGTCTCTTGCAAGAGAAGCGGCAAAATATCCAAGCGGGTGCCAGTTATGACCCCAGTAATATGGATGATACGGATGGTAGGCATAGGCATGCACCGGCTGATAGTGATTATGATAAACATTCACGTTTTCATGAACAGTAAAATTATGTCGGACCGTTACATTTTTTTGTGGCTCTACTGGGGGTCTGTAGGCGGCCGTATTCTGATTATAATTATGCTGATTATAATCATGATTCTGATTACCACCTCCATTAATTGTCGGATGGTTTTCTATTTGCCGGGGTTGTTCTGCGGGTCTGTTCGGCATCTGTTGTGTCGGGTGATTTACAGCAGGCGAAGGCGCAGAACGATTCATGGCTGGTGCCGGTCTGTTAAAATTCTGTGGCTGGGCAGATGGCCGCCCACCACCATTGTAATTGGGATGATTCATGCGTTGTGCATGTCCCGACTGCGGAATGGTTAGCAGGACTGTCATCAGTACCGACATACACAGTGAAAAAACAATTCGAAAAGATATTTTCATGACAGGAAATTTAGCGGATGATTATTTTTTTACAGGGCCCCTGGCCATCTTTATTTTTTTGGCCTTCGGAGGCGCCATAAATTCAAAAAGCGATGATGGCAGGTTCGGGTTGATCTGCCAGTCAGACAAGACCGCTTCGTATTGTGGATTCATATCACGGTTCGTATAGACGATCACCATTTTTATGGGGAGGGTCAGTGCATCGTCCGATATCCAGAACTGATAAGTTTTATCGGGAGTTGTTCCAGCGATATGAAAACAATCTTTGCCGTCCACTTTTGTCATCCCCAGATAAATGAGGTTTTTGGATTCAGAAAGAAGGTCATCCACAAAACTGGGATAGAAAAAATCTGAAGCCGGAAATTCAATGCCATACAATTTATTTACGGTGTCAATCATGTCGACGATGGGAGCCGATAGCGCCAAGGTTGCAAACTGATTATTTTCCATGGAATAATAGCTGAGTGTTTCTCCGTCATAATATATTGATCGCTCACCGCGGTCACCCTGTGACCGGAGCAGCAATTTATTCGGTCCCTGCATATAAATCTGTTCATCGTCCCCGTGTTTCACAAGTCCGAGGTGCTGACTACGGATGTCGTAGTTTGATCTTACTGTATAATGACAGGAACCCAGAGATCCGATCATTGCAGTCATACGATCGAGGATCGCAACGGCAATGGTATCAATATTTGTTTTTTGGGCCGATGCTCCCGTAGCAACAGCAATACAAAGAAATACACTGAAAAGAAGTTTTTTATTCATTTCATGAATTTTAAATCGTTGCGCTTATTAATAAAAGCCCGGGCAATGTAGGGCAAAATGATGCCATGGCTTGTTCATGAGATGTTAACAGAGCCGTAACAGGGGACCCATATCACAAACGTAAAGTTCAGTTCAAATTAATCTGCTTAACTTATTAACAATCTGGTAAATGCGAAACCGGCATTAACAGTAATCTGTTATGCTTATTTTTATATTGTGAATACCCTCCGCAAATTGCTTTGGATAGTAACCGGAACGCTGACCATTATCGGCGTCCTGATGGTACTGCGCCGCCTGGGTATAATGGCGGGGTACGGCAGGTGGCTTATTTCTCCCAGATTTCCATTCGATACCGGTTTGCACGATTTCCCAGCGCTCACAATCGTTCATATAATCCCGGGACTGATTTTTATTTTGTTGGGCCCATTGCAGTTTCGAAGCAGAACAAATTCTTCCGGATCCAAAAGCCGGCCTGTTTTTATCATCTCGTCTTATATCATTGGCATTTCGGCACTGGTGATGCCATTTGTTGTTTTGCCGCTGGGGGGACTGAATGAAGCCGTGGCGAGTTCGTTTTTCGCTTTGTATTTTCTGATTTCAGTTACTATGTCCCTTCGAAATAAAAATCAACCCGTTCGAAATTGGGAATGGCTATTGCGCGCTTATGCTGTAGGACTGGCTATAGCAACCGTCCGCCCGATCATGGCTTTGTCCTTCGCATTCTTTGGACTGAAGCCGCAAAACTTTCTTGGAACGGCATTCTGGATAGGTTTTAGCTTACACGCGATCATGGCAGAAGTTTGGATTAATCTGAAACGAAATCCTTCCATTGTCAGTGTATCGTAACTTCCCCCGGTATTCTTTCGACCGGTAACTATTCATCACAATTAACCATCCAGATAATGCCAAACTGATCAATCAGCATTCCAAAATAGGCACCCCAGAAGGTTTTGTCCATCGGCATGGTGATGTTCCCGCCTTCTGTAAGTGAATTAAATATTCTGTCCGCCTCCTTCCTGCTTTCCGTATTTACGGATAAAGAAATATTTTGGCCAAATGTTACGTCACCCATCGCCGGATTGGAATCGCTTGCCATAATGATATTTTCTTTATTTATAGGCAAAGAAACATGCATGATGCGATCGCGCAGCGCATCCGGAATTTCTATCCCGGGCATCGGAGGCATATCTTTAAACCGACTGAATGTATGAAATTCACCGCCGAATACTTTTTTATAAAAATTAAAAGCCTGCTCGCAATTGCCATTAAAAGTTAAATATGGATTGATGGATGCCATGGTAATTTATTTAAGAATATAAAGTTAATGGCATTCAAATTCATGGCATCTGAAAATAATATACATTTTCCTGTTCGTATAATCAGAGCTTTATGATCAGGTTCGTATTCTTGTCTTTGCCAGTAATCTGATTGGGTGCATCTTTGGGTGGCTCTACCCAGTGTGTCTGGTTTATCACGAATTTGAATTGTCTGGACTCTCCTTTTTTCCCGATTCGATTTTTCGCGATTGTCAACCGGAATATTTTGTCGTTACCCATCACAGCGATATATTTTACATCCCGGGGGTTCCAGTTGTTAAAATCTCCGGCCACATTCACGACCCTGATTTCATTGAACCTTTCTTTCAAATCGATAACCTGGTTTCCAATGGTGATTGTTTTCTGTTGCCCAAATATGAATTCGATAGAATCCTCCTTCTCCATATATCCAAAATTTGCGGAGCGGGATTGACTTCTCCCCGCATATGAAACAAATAGTAACCCGAACAACAAAACCCTTAACATTTTTAATGGAATTTGGCGCATGGTCGTTGGTTTGCTCCCGGGAGTTGAAGGAACTATTCTGTAAATTTACATACTCAAATTGTGTCGATGTGTTATGATATTTCATATACCGTAAATGTGAAGGAGCTGGCAGATTATTTTCCGGACCTGGAATTTCACGCGCAGCTGGAACTGGATTTCGATGCAGGCGTACATATTATGGGACATTCTTATGCTGAGCATCCGATCATCTATCGCACTGCCGAAGGAAATCTTCTTTGTCGCGCGATGGAATGGGGTTGTATCCCTTTTTATGTAAAAGACGAAAAATCGTTCGTCAGACAACGTGCGACCATGCTCAATGCACGAAGCGAAAGGATTCTGGAGGATTCAAAATCTTATTGGTATAAGATCAGAAACCGCCGTTGCCTGATTCCGGTGAACGGCATGTATGAACACCGGGCCATCAAAGGATGGAAGAAAAAAGTGCCCTATTTTATCCGGCTGAAAGACCAGCCCATGTTTTTTCTTCCGGGTCTTTATTCAGTGGCCGAATTACCCGATCTTGAAACCGGGGAGATTGTCAGGCGTTATACCTTTACGCTGATCACCCGTTTTGCCAATGATGTGATGGTTAATATTCACAATGACGGGGACAACAAAAGCAG
>DASXNJ010000159.1:0-12078 GCA_036495145.1 Puia sp. | reverse complement strand
CTTCTTTCAATCCGGTAGCATTGCGGGCCATACCACATTTGTCCCACATAATCTTACCCAGCAATTTGTGAAAATGATCGACCGTTTTAGTGCCGCCGATATTTTTTAATTGATGCATCCGTTCTGCCACTTCCTTTTCGGCTTTTTCAAATTCAGGATGACTGGTTGGAATTTCTTTGGTCCGGATCTCGTCACTCAAAAAATTTCCAATCGTATATGGTATGATAAAATAACCGTCAGCCAGTCCTTGCATCAGTGCGGAGGCTCCGAGACGGTTGGCACCGTGATCAGAAAAATTGGCTTCCCCAAGGCAATATAAACCGGGAATGGTTGTCATCAATTCATAATCAACCCACAAACCACCCATCGTATAATGAACGGCCGGATATATGCGCATCGGCAATTCATATGGATTCTCACCGGTAATCTTTTCATACATATCGAAGAGATTACCATATTTCTCCTTCACCACTTCTTTTCCATGCGCCCGGATCACTTCGGTGGAAGCATTTTCAATTCCGTGTTTTTTACATTCCACAGTTCCGTAACGTATGATGGCTTCGGCATAATCCAGGTAAACTGCCTGCTTGGAAGTTCCCACGCCATATCCTGCATCACAACGTTCTTTAGCAGCCCGGCTGGCCACATCCCGTGGCACAAGGTTTCCAAATGCCGGATATCTTCGTTCGAGATAATAATCTCTTTCCTCTTCCGGTATATCTGTAGCCGTCCTTGTATCATTTTGTTTTTTCGGAACCCAGATACGGCCGTCATTCCGCAGGGATTCAGACATCAGAGTCAGTTTCGACTGATAATCGCCGGAAACCGGGATACAGGTGGGATGAATCTGCGTGAAACAGGGATTTGCAAAAAAAGCTCCCTTCCGGTGTGCTTTCCAGTCAGCAGTTACATTACACCCCATGGCGTTGGTGGATAGATAAAAAACATTTCCATATCCGCCGCTGCACAATAATACCGTATGACCAAAATGTCTTTCGAGCTTCCCGTTCACTAAATTTCTTGTTATAATGCCCCTTGCTTTTCCGTCGATTACAACCAGCTCCTGCATTTCATGGCGGGTATACATGGTTACATTTCCAAGAGCGATCTGACGTTCAAGTGCCTGGTAGGCGCCAATCAGCAACTGCTGGCCGGTTTGACCAGCAGCATAAAAAGTTCTTTGTACCTGGGTACCACCAAAAGAACGGTTGCTGAGCAGGCCTCCATATTCGCGCGCGAAAGGAACACCTTGCGCAACACACTGGTCAATAATATTTGTACTGACTTCCGCGAGGCGATGAACATTGGATTCGCGGGAACGATAATCGCCACCCTTTACCGTATCGTAAAATAAGCGGAACACACTGTCTCCGTCGTTCTGGTAATTTTTTGCGGCATTGATTCCTCCTTGCGCAGAAATACTATGCGCACGTCTGGGTGAATCCTGGAAGCAGTAGGCCTTTACTTTATAACCCAGTTCAGCGAGTGAGGCAGCAGCGGAAGCACCGGCCAGCCCTGTGCCGACGATAATGATTTCAATCTTACGTTTATTAGCAGGATTTACCAGTTTGGCATGTCCCTTATATTCATTCCATTTTTGTTCTAATGGCCCTGGTGGAATTTTTGAATCGAGCATGAAAGAAATTTGAAGATTTGGAAATTTGGAATTTATAAAGTCACCCACCCCAAATACACAGACACCGGCATCATCGCAAAGGCCAATGATATAATAATAGAAAATCCGGCGCCGAAGCCTTTGATGATCGCAATATATTTCCCGTTGGGGACTCCCAGCGTTCTGAATGCACTTTGAAACCCATGCAGCAGGTGATACATCAGTGAGAGGCAACCCAGCACATATAAAACAACAATCAACGGACTTTGAAAAACCTGTAATATATCGGCATACTGATTCACCACTTCCTTGCCATTATATTCAACCGTTGGCAAATCCGTAAAACGGGAAGGCACCCAGAAATGTGAAAGATGCATGATCAGGAAAAAAAGTAATAGTGTACCAAGCAGACCCATACTGCGACTATACCATTTGCTTCCACGATTTCCCATGGCAACGGCATATCCTGTTTTTCGGCGTGATCTGTTTTGGAATTCCAGTACGAAACCCTGTATAATATGCAGGAGAAGTCCCGCAAATAAACCAACTTCCAAAATCCTGACGACTACTGTGGTTCCCATAAAATGGGCGGCCATATTAAACATTCTGCCACCATCGTTCGCCCAGATACAGGCATTAATTCCCACATGCACCACGAGGAAGGAAATCAGGAAAATTCCCGTTAGAGACATAATAAACTTTTTGCCGATCGATGAGGTAAAGAATGCTGACCATTTCATATATGTCTGGAAATTGAAAATCAGTGGAATAACGCAAAAGTAAGTCAGGAAATGGGAAATCCCTATCTTAGCCGCTCAAAAATCTGTTTTGATGAAGCGCGAAGAAGATTTTGAAGCCAATCTTTCAGGTGAAGAAGGAACTACAGAGGAAACTAAATCGAGTTGGTTTAAAAGAATCAAGAAAGGAATCCTGACCAGTACGGCGGAGAAAAAAGAAACGCCGGAGGGCCTTTGGACTAAATGCCCAAGCTGTAATTATATCTGTACGGTTACCGAGCTGCGGGAAAATTTATTTGTTTGTCCAAAGGACGGACATCATCACAGGATTGGCAGTGATGAATATTTTGAAATTCTTTTCAACGACAATAAGTACGATATTCTTTTTGAGAATATACGGAGTAAAGATTTTCTGCATTTCACCGATTTGAAATCTTACCAGAAGCGACTCGAAGAAACCTGGAATAAAACGGATATTACCGATTCTATCCGGATTGCCGCCGGGCAGGTTCGCGAACATCATATGGTGATTGGTTGCATGGATTTTGAATTCATCGGCGGATCCCTCGGTAGTGTAATGGGTGAGCGAATAGCCAGGGCCGTGGATTATTGTTTACAACATCGTGCGCCACTCATGATTATTTGTAAATCAGGAGGAGCGCGTATGATGGAAAGCGCTTTTTCTCTGATGCAACTGGCAAAAGTCTCAGCGAAACTTTCCCAGCTGACCGACGCACGCATACCATATATTTCATTGCTGACAGATCCCTCGTTCGGAGGGATTTCTGCTTCCTTCGGAATGCTGGGCGATCTCAATATCGCAGAGCCAGGCGCATTGATTGGCTTTGCCGGGCCCCGGGTTATCCGCGAGACAATAAAAAAGGATCTGCCGGAAGGCTTTCAGCGTAGCGAGTTTCTTCTCGAACACGGCTTTCTGGATTTCATCGTAAACCGTAAAGAATTAAAGCATAAGATTACAACAGTCCTTTCTCTTTTAAAGAACTGATCTCCATCCGTTAATTTTGCGTGCTCACATGACTGAATTCAGAAACAGATCTGCCTATCATGAATATTTCATCGAAGAAAAATACGATGCTGGCATGGTGCTGGCTGGAACCGAGGTTAAATCAATCCGGGAAGGAAAACTGAGTTTTGCAGACAGTTTCTGTATTTTCTTCAAGTCGGAACTCTGGGTACGAAATCTGCACATCGCCGAATACCGTTTCGGAACATCCAATAACCATCTGGCTGTCCATGACCGGAAACTGCTCTTAAACCGCAGGGAACTTAGAAAACTGGAAAATAGGCTAAAGGACAAGGGATATACGATTATACCATTGAGAATTTTTTTAAGTGAAAAAGGACTGTTTAAGATGGAAATCGGGCTCGCCAAAGGGAAAAAACTCTATGATAAGCGTGAAACCATCAAGGATCGGGATACCCAGCGTGAGATTAAGCGATTTCTCAAATAATAACCCTTATTAAAAGCTAATTTTCCACCTCCGTCTAAAATAATCCCTTAATGGTATAATGATTGCCTGATTCAAACGTTAGATAAAATCGCAAACCTTTTAGAATGAACCCATGAAAAAACTGATCCTTTTATTTATCATTTTTTACTCGTTATCAGTTCAGGCTCAGAAAGTTACAGGGTATTGGTACGGGCAGGCCAACGTTGAAATGGCTGGTATACAGAACAATTATCTCACGGAACTCATCATCTCACAGAAAGGAAACAAGGTAAAAGGCTTTTTCGGCTATTATTTCAAAGACGTTTATCAGAGTTTTGTAGTGAAGGGAACTTTTGACCCGAAAACAAACAAACTGGTAATAAATGATATTCCCATCATTTATTTTAAAACCAATTCCACGATGAACAGTGTGGATTGTATCACCAGCTTTTATGGAACGCTGCATGTTTCAAAAGTTAAGACGGAACTGACCGGATACTTTTACCGCGATAAAAAATATACTTATACCTGTCCTGATTTGAGAGTGAATTATACGTTGTTTACGGAAGCTAAAATAACAGACAGTATTTTCAAAGATATGGCCAACACTAGAAGTTTCTGGAAACCACAACCACCGGCACCGGACGTTGTAAAAGGAAACGACGCACAAAAGGAAGCAGAAATGATGGCAATAGCGGAGTCCAAAAATCCCGATAAAAAACCAAAAGAAAACAGCACAGCCGAAGTAAAACCTCAGGAGAAAAAATTGAATGAACCGGTGGTAACAACTCCATCTGAAAAAGCGGCAATTGTTTTAGTACCAGAACAGCCGGTAGTAGCTGCAGACATTGTCAAAATCAAGGAAAATTTCAAAAAGAGAAAACAGATTGTAAGCAAACAGATAGAAGTCTCTTCCGATAGTGTACGTCTGAGTTTTTACGACAACGCGGAAGTAGACGGAGACAGCATATCAGTGTTCCTCAATGGTAAATTGGTGGTTGCGCATCAGGGATTAACCGAACGCGCGTTTAACGTATATGTTCAGCTTGACAGCTCACTCGCCATCAACGAAGTAAGCATGTTTGCTGAAAACCTGGGAAAATATCCTCCGAATACCGCCCTGATGGTTATCAGCGACGGGGACAAACGATACGAAACCTTCCTGTCCAGCGATTTCCAGGGTAACGCTACCGTCCGTTTGAAGTTGCGACGGAATTCGGTCGCTAACACTAACTAAAAATTTCCCGGATTGATCAACGACGCTGATCGCCGCAAATCTATTCGGCCATGGCGGTGTCAAAAAATTGAAAGAACGGTAACGCTGCTTTATAAGATTTTAATATCTCCGGTATTAAATGCGGGGATAAAACCAGTTCGTCTTCGAAATTTCGCTCAACGTATAGTTGCTTGAATTTGAGTAGTTCAATCTGAGGATTGTCTGTCTCGTATCCTTTAGGAGGTCTTGTCAGTTTACTGCCGGATATTCTGCCGAAATAATTCAAAAAATCTTTTGCATTGATTATTTTCTTCAATGCGGCGCTATTGTAATCAATTTCCTGCCTCACCATTTTCAATGTTCCGGCAGCAGGATCCCATATGCCTCCACCCATCATCGATCTTCCCGGCTGTATTTGAATATATAAGGGGCATTTCCTTTTTTCAGCACCTCTTTCTATGATGGAACTGAAATGAGATTTGTATGGTGTTTTATCTTTTGAAAACCTGATATCTCTATAGATCCGCTGAATATATTTTCCCGGCTCTTTTTCCGGAATAGATTCTATTTTCCGGATTCCGCTAATCAGCTTCGTCACAAATCCAAGATATTCTGCTCTTGCTTTTTCATAAGCCGGTCTGTTTTTTTCAAACCATGGCCTGTTATTGTTTAATTTGATCTGAATCAGAAAATGGAATGTTTCTTTTGTAATAACCGACATGCACTGTATTAATTCTATTAAAAAGTAAATTTAATAAGCGAACATTTATTGAATGCGACCGGAATAGGAAGATATTTCCTGCATTGTCCCCGACCGGATAAAAGCCTTTAATTTTCTCGTAACTGATATTGCAAATCCTTCAGGTAAAGTCAAGTCGCTTCCCCATAGACCGGAATTTGAAAGAACTTTCTGCACGATGATGTCAACAGACCCTTCATCCCATAATCCAAAATATTCGGATACCCGATCGTCATGAATGGGGTAATATTGATTGTCAAGAATTCCAAAGAATTTATCAGATTCTTTTTTTACAGGTCGCATAAAGAGAATGTAAGCGGCAAAACCCATGGATATTAATTCAGGAGGTTTTTTAAACAATTCGTAATATTTGCTTAATACCGGCAATACACGTGTGACCAGTTTGGAACTATACTGCATGGTAATGCTGAGCCACTGATGCTGCAGATAGGGATTGCGAAATCGATCCAGTACCTTGAGTCCAAATACCCGTTTTTCATCTGCTGAAATATCATATGGAATGGCCGGACTGATTTCATGCATCATCAGATTTTCAATATATGATTCAAAAATTTCGTCTTCCATTGCAGACTTAACTGTTTTGAATCCCGACAAATAAGCCAGCCCGCAACTTAATGTGTGTGTGGCATTCAGCATTCTCAACTTCAATTCTTTGAACCGGGTAATATCGGGCGCAATCACTACGCCCGGATCCGCAGAATAAAAAGAAAGAATTTTCCGCACTGGCTCATCCCCTTCAATGGCCCATAAGCGATAAGGTTCACAAACCGACATCAGATTATCCGTATATCCCCATTCTTTTTCCAGCCCTTCTTTGATTTGAGGATCAGGTTTTCCGGGGACAATACGGTCCACCAGTGAACTGCAAAAACGATTGTGACTGTCCAGCCATTGAAGAAAAGATACTTCTAACTTATTGAACCTGGCCAATGCAATGATGATGGACTTTAGCATCTTTCCATTATCAGTCAGCAATTCTGTCGGAATGATGATAAGTCCCGACTCCGGTGATCCCTTGAATATTTTAAAGCGCTCATATAGAAAAGCAAGAAGTTTTGCAGGAAATGATGATGGAGGTTTTTGAAAAACAGACTCTTCAACGAGCTGAATACCTACTTCAGTTGTATTGGAAATGATGATTTGCAATTGCGCGTTCGCTGCTGCTTTCAGTATTTCATCCCACTGACTGGCGGCTGATAAAACACGACTGATAGCTGAGCAAATAATCGGCTGATCTATAACCTTACCATTTTCCAAACCACGAACCGACAATGTATACATTCCATTCTGAATATCAAATGCTTCTTTTTCGCCTGAACTGGTGGATTTAACTACCAGTATCCGTCCATTGAAAATCCCTTCCCTGTTTGCTTTGTCAATAAAATAATCAGGAAGGGCGCGTAATAATACACCTGTTCCGAATTGCAATATTTTTTCCGGCAGGTCAAAAATGCCGGTTCCCGGCTTCGATGAATCAGGGAGCCGGATATCTGTAAGATTTTTTTTATTTAATTCCATAACGACTAATCTTTTTCAACCATCACTTTTATGACATGACTGGAAGGGGATAACCAACCGGGAAAGCCTGCAGCAACATCTTTGAATTTTACCCTGTTTGTAATAAACAGGCGGGGATTAATTTTTCCATTTACCATGCTAAGCATCACATATTCGAAATCTTCACGTGTCGCATTTCTGCTGCTCATCAGGGTAGATTCCCTTTTATGAAATTCAGGATGGCTGAAAGTTATTTCTTCTTTTTGTAATCCGATCAGGACATATCGTCCACCATGCGCAAGATAATTCAACCCGTAATTGATTGCTTTCCGGCTTCCGCTGGCATCGATCACAACAGTCGGCATATCACCATGTGTAATATCTGATAACTGCTCAGAAATATGGGAGCTGTCACCGTGAATAATATGTGATATGCCCAGTATATTTTTACAGAAATCCAGACGGTGTGGGTTTAAATCGATGACAATAATTTCTGCGCCCCTGAGCCTGGCGAATTCAATGGCTGCCAATCCGATCGGACCGGCACCTGCTACCAAAACGAATTCACCCGGCTGAACATCTGCACGCCTGATGCCATGCGCACCGATTGACAATGGTTCCACCAGGGCCAGGTCGATCATATCAAGGCCATTCGAATGCATGAGAAGCCGGCTCGGTATGGAATAATAATCTACCATACCACCATCCATATGTACACCACAAACCCGGAGTTTAACACAGCAGTTTGTTTTACCTGCCCGACAGGCTACACAATCACCACAATTCACGTAAGGAAGAAATGTAACTGCCTCGCCTCTTTTAAAACCGGGCGCATCGTCAAAGTCGATTAACTCCCCTGATAATTCATGGCCGAGAATCCGGGGATAGTCAAAAAAAGGTTGTGTTCCCTCGAAAGCGTGCAGATCGGTACCACAAATGCCAATATGCCTTATCCTGACGATTGCATGTCCCGCTTTCATTTGCGGTTCGGCAATATCAGTATATTCAAATTTACCGGGCTCTATACAAATCAATGCATTCATATCTGTATTGATACTATTTACCTATGCATTCGCAAGGGCTCTGTCCAAATGTACATAACCCCCATCCACATGGAGCAGTTGCCCGGTGGTATGACTTGACTTTTCAGACAAAAGAAAAGCTACCGCGTTGGCTATTTCCGATGGCTTGGTCATTCTGTTCTCCAATGGTATTTTAGAAATGATCTCTTTTATTTTCTCATCCGGATTTTTCAGGGTGCGTATCCAGGACTCATATTGCGGTGTATAACATTCCGAAACGATAACTGCATTCACACGAATACCATATTTTAACAGTTCGACAGCCCATTCCCTCGTCAATGCATTCCGTCCTCCATTGGCCGCAGCATAGGCAGAAGTATTTCCCTGACCGGTTTCAGCTGTTTTCGAACTGATATTTACAATCGCCCCTTTGGAGATCTTCATATGGGGCAATGCGTAATGAGCCATTAAATAATAATGCACCAGGTTATTGTGAAGGCTTTCCATAAAACGCTTATAATTTCCCGATTCCAGTCCAACACCATCATTAACGCCCGCATTATTTACCAGTCCTTCAATCCGTCCGTACTTCCGCACAATTTCCTCTACTGCTTTTTCACAGGCCGCTGGTTCGCCCAATTCTGCCTCAACCGAAAACGCACGACCACCGGTTTTCTCCAAATCCATTTGCAGCTTGAGATTGTCATCCTGATTTCTTCCCACAATAGCGACAACGGCCCCTTCCGATGACAACACACGAACAATGCCCTCGCCGATACCCCGGGCCCCTCCTGTCACGATAATGATTTTATCTTTTAAGCCAAGATCCATAAAATAATCTTTATGAGAGTTGATAAAATTCCTGCGCATTGAGTCCAAAAAAATCAGCCCGCTCAGAAATTGTAAATGAATTAAAATAATTAGACGCAATTCTTTTTACTTCATCATAAGCAGCTGCCAGTACGCATACCGGCCAGTCAGATCCAAACATCAATCGCTTCGTTCCAAATGTTTCAACGACGGTATCCATATAAGGACGAAAATCCGACTCTTCCCAATATTTCCAATCTGCCTCATTTACCATTCCGGAAATTTTACAGTATACATTTTGATGTCCGGCAAATTTCCCTATACCCGATTTCCAATCCGATATAATACCTTTTTTGATGGGTGGCTTCGCCAGATGGTCAATAACAAACCGCTGATCCGGGAAGGCCGCAACGAGCTTCTCGGCATAATCAAGCTGATCCGGAAGAATCAGCAGGTCATAGCTAAACCCGTATTTATTCAACAACCCGATTCCCCGTTGAAAAGCCGGGTCCAGCATACTGTCGCGTTGTTTTTCTCCCTGAAGTAAATTTCGGAATCCTTTCATCCGGGAAAATTGGCGATAGTATTTTAGCCGGTCTTCAATTCTCTCCGACTTCAAATCTATCCATCCGACAACACCTTTTATAAATGAATATTGATCTGCCAGATCCAGCAGGTAATCATTTTCGCTTTCCGACGGATCAGCCTGAACAATCACAGACCCTTCAACATGATTTTCCCTGAAAATATTTTCTACATCAGAGGGTAACCAGTCTCTTCGCAGGCTCTTCATTTCATCCGTAATCCAGGCATCCCGTGCCGGATCAAAATTCCAGAAATGCTGATGCGCATCAATGATCGGATATTCCATAACCGGTCCTATTTTTCAGCCGTTTCATAAAAGAATACCCTTTCCATCAACAACCATTTCACATCCTGCGGCGCCCAATGGATGGTTTGCTGAAATTCGGACATTAATGTTTCCCATTTTTGAACAATTGGATTTGAAAGATCCATCGCTGCTTTTTTTTCAAAGCTGAAGTCATCCTGTACCTGGATAATCATAAAGAGTCTGTTGCCCGTCCTGAATATTTCCATAGTCACAATGCCGGATTGCTTTAAGCTGTCTTTAACTTCGGGCCATACGTTCCGATGATACTCGTCATATGCACTGATCAGTCTGTCGTCATCCTTCAGATCACAGGCAAGGCAATATTTTTTCATAAAAAGATTTAATGCGAAACAGAAAGTTTCAGTTTCTCAACATTTATATTTCTTAAGGCAAATAACAAGACCACGATAAAACAGATGGCCGGCACCAAATAAGCAGTTTGGATGGAGCTCGCGTCTGAAACCTTTCCCATGATCACCGGGAACACGGCACCTCCAACGATCGCCATGATCAGCAGGGATGAACCTTCTTTCGTTTTTGACCCAAGACCACGGATGCCCAATGAAAAAATAGTTGGGAACATAATGGACATAAAAAATTCAACGCCCATCAGGGCGTACACAGGAAACATGCCATGAAAACTTACAGCCAGGATCAGAAGCACCATATTGAGAATACTATATAGAGTCAGCAGCTTCGCAGCAGGAAAAAATCTGATCAGGGCTGTACCCACAAACCTGCCGATCATAAATCCCATCAGCGCAATAAATAAATAAAAAGCAGCAGACTTCTCACCAATAGAAGCAACCTTGTCTGAAAAACGGATAAAAAAACTGCTGATGCATGCCTGTGCACCCACATAAAAAAATTGGGCCACTACACCAAACATCAGATTTTTTTCTTTGAATATGGAACCTTCAATTTCCAGCGAGCTGTCGATATCAGCAATCTCCGGCAAAGGGGTACGGTAAATCATAAGGGCTACAGAAAGAACAACCAGTCCGATGATCAGGTATGGGATTTGAACTGCTGCTGCCTCGTGATTCAGATAATCATTTAGCTGGTCGGGGCCCATGACGGACTTTTGTTCTGCCGAAAGCGTTTTCCCGGAGAGAATAAACATACCCCCCACCAAAGGAGCGATCGAAGCCGCCAGGCCGTTAAACGATTGTGCAAAATTGATCCTTTGAGTTGATGTGGACGGATCACCCAAAACAATAATATACGGATTGGCCGCTGTTTCAAGGAAAGCCATTCCACAACCCATGACAAATATGGCACCGAGAAAAAAACCATAAACCCTGCTGATCGATGCCGGATAAAATAAAAAAGCACCGCCCGCGAATAATATTAAACCGAAAATAATACCGCTTTTGAAACTGTATTTTTTCATGAATTTTCCGGCCGGAATGGCGAGCAGGAAATAGGCGATATATAACGCAGAATCAACGAAAGCTGACTGCGTGTCCGTTAACTGACAGGCTTTTTTCAGATGCGGAATCAATATAGGATTCAGATTCAATGCGAAGCCCCACAAAAAGAATAAGGCAGTAATCAGAATGATAGCGGCAGATCTCTTATTGGTGGGCATGTCAATCGTGTATTATTCTATATTGAATATACACAATCACCCCATATGTATGATCTGGTTTCTGAATATTAATTAGGCATATACAGGCATCGTCTCCCTGACCCATTACCGCAAAGATCAATCAAACAACTCTGGTTGCTCCGGCTTTTTCTTTTGTTCCCATTCCATCGTCAGGCTTTTGGTATACTCAGTCAGCTTCACGCCCACAGCCTTCCATCCCATCACCTCCACGGCCTTCGCAGTTTTCACCTTGGCTTTCCGAATTTGTGCACCGCGACCGGACTGCATAATCAGAACAGGTTCGTTGTCTGTGCTGACGGTTTCAAGATGATTTCCTTCTCCTTCCTTTATAAAAAGAAATTTATTATGCAGGGAATTGGTTTCAATTCTGAATCGCTTAATGCTATATTGCGCTTTCTCGCTGTCAAGATATATGGCAGTCACGATCTTTTCCGGATCGAATTTTTCAATCAGCAATATCTTATCC
>DASXNJ010000158.1:0-13284 GCA_036495145.1 Puia sp. | reverse complement strand
CACGGGCATATTTAAACAGAACACCACTCGTCGCTTTTGAAGCAGGTTGTTTCCAGTTTTTTCTCCTTTCTGAGATGATATCCTCATTTACTTTTAAAGTGATGGAATTTTTAGTTGCATCGATCTCGATAATATCATTGTCTTCAACGAGTCCGATTAAGCCACCTTCGTACGCTTCAGGCGTAATATGACCAACGACAAATCCATGTGTTCCTCCACTGAAACGGGCATCTGTAATCAGGGCTACTGTTTTGCCAAGGCCGGCTCCGATGATTGCACCGGTTGGCTTTAGCATTTCAGGCATCCCGGGTGCACCCTTCGGACCGATATTACGGATCACTACAACATCACCTGCATGCACTTTGCCTGTTTGTATTCCGCGGATCAAATCATGTTCGCCTTCAAAAACCCTGGCCGTTCCCTCAAATCTTTCTCCCTCCTTACCACTGATTTTTGCAACACTGCCACCCTCAGCCAGGTTACCGTACAAAATTTGCAAATGCCCGGTTACTTTTAATGGTTTGTCCAGGGGCATAATAATTTTTTGTTTGTCAAAGTCTAAATCCGGCGCATCTTTGAGATTTTCGGCAACCGTATTTCCGGTAACTGTTAAGCAATCACCGTGTAACAAACCATTTTTATATAAATATTTCATTACAGCCGGTACACCGCCAAACTGATGCAGATCTTCCATCAGATATTTTCCGCTGGGTTTGAAATCAGCCAGTACCGGAATTTTGTTACTAATCGTCTGAAAATCGTCCTGAGTCAGTGGTACGTTGACACTTTTTGCCATTGCGATCAAATGCAACACAGCGTTCGTGGATCCGCCGAGTACCATAATCACGGTAATTGCATTTTCAAAAGCTTTACGCGTCATGATATCCCTTGGCTTGATATCTCTCTCCAGCAATAATTTTATCGCGGCACCGATGGATTCGCATTCTTTTTGTTTGTCTTCACTTAACGCAGGATTTGAAGAAGAATAGGGCAGGCTCATACCCATTGCCTCAATGGCGCTTGCCATCGTGTTGGCAGTGTACATTCCACCGCAGGCACCAGCCCCCGGACAACTATTCCGCACAATACCTTTGAAATCTGCTTCGCTTAAATTTCCGGCAATTTTCTGACCGAGAGCCTCAAAATTCGATACGATATTCAGATCCTGTCCCTTATAATGTCCCGGCGCAATGGTTCCACCGTACAGCATGATACCCGGACGATTCAATCTGCCCATGGCCATGATAGAACCAGGCATATTTTTGTCACAACCCGGAATGGTTATAATGGCGTCATAATACTGCGCACCAGCATTGGTTTCAATGCTGTCGGCGATGATGTCACGACTGACCAGTGAATACCGCATACCGTCGGTGCCCATACTGATTCCGTCACTCACACCGATGGTATGAAAAACCAATCCCAATAAATCCGTTTTATTAATACTTGCTTTCACGGATTTGGCCAGGTCATTCAGGTGCATGTTGCAGGGATTTCCGTCCCATCCCATACTGGCGATACCGACCTGGGCTTTTTTGAAATCAGCTTCGCTAAAGCCGATTGCATAGTACATTGCCTGGGCGCCTGGCTGGGTTTCGTCCTGTGTCAGTGTTCTGGAATATTTGTTGAGTTCTGCCATAAAAAAAGAAACCCGCCTTTTTGGAGGCGGGTCGTTATTATTTTTGAAAATTTTATACGATCAAGCGCCTCCGGGAAGAGCCAGCACAATAATAATAATGACCACCACGAGGCGTGTGATGAAAACTTTATTATATATACTGCTTTTCAACATGAGAGACGAGTTGAATGCGAATATACGAACCGCGATTTATAAAACAAAGAACTAAATGATCGTTGACTTCCTAAGCGCAATATTTTCCTGATTGAGCTCTGTACCGGAAATCTTTCCAACGAGATAATCACTGATCAATTCACCAATCGTTGAAGTGAAATAAAAATTTACAGGATCAATATCCTTGGTAACAAAACCATGCATCAGCGTCCATTCTGCTGCTTCCCGCACGAGCTCCGCTTCTTTATGCAATTCAAAATGATCCAGCATCATGGCAGCCGATAAAATAGATCCGAGCGGGTTGGCAATATCTTTTCCAGCCGCCTGCGGATAGGAACCGTGAATGGGTTCGAAAAGAGCCGGTCCTTTTCCAACCGAGGCGGAAGGAAGAAGGCCGAGAGACCCACTGATCACGCTGGCTTCGTCGCTGAGGATATCACCAAACATATTTTCGGTTAGTATTACATCGAATTGTTTCGGATTCAGAATAATCTGCATGGCTGCATTGTCGACAAAAAGGAAGTCGAGCGATACCTCGGGATAGCTTTTGGCAATTTCCTGAACCCATTTTCTCCACAATCTGGAAGTTTCCAGCACGTTGGCCTTATCTACCAGTGTCAGTTTTTTTCTGCGAATGAGCGCTTGTTTGAAAGCCAGGTGTGCTATGCGCTCAATTTCTTCCCTGCTGTATGTGCAATCATCTGTGGCGACTGTCTGGTCGGCATTTGTTTCTTTCTTTCCGAAATATATACCACCTGTCAGTTCACGGAAGATGATAAAATCGACGCCTTCAATATTTTTTGTTTTCAGCGGAGATAAATGATGGAGGGAAGGATAAGTGCTCACCGGCCGGATATTCGCAAACAGCTGCAAAGATTTTCTCAATTTCAGCAAACCCTGCTCAGGACGAACTTTGGCAGTTGGATCCTGATCATATTTTGGATGTCCGATCGCACCAAAGAGAATAGCATCACATTCAAGAGCAAGCTTAATCGTTTCGTCCGGAAGCGGGTTTCCGGTTTTATCTATTGCAATGGCTCCCATCAGACAGTACCGGTAATGAAACTCATGATGAAAACATTCCGCAATGGCGTTTAAAACTTTGACGGCCTGCCGGGTTACTTCCGGACCGATGCCGTCGCCTTCGATAACGACAATATTTTTTTTCATATAGTATTCGGGGTGAGGGCTCTCTTTTCGAAAGCGGTGATTTCTTCCTTCATGCTCAGCAAATAATCAATATCATCATATCCGTTTAGCAAACAGGTTTTTTTATAAGGACTGATTTCAAATTTCTCTTTTATAATTACATTTTTTCCTTCGAAGTGAATGAGCTGACTTTCCAAATCAACTTCGATTTGCGTGGAAGGCCTGATGTCAATCGCCGTGAACAGCTCCTTTAAAAATTCGTCGCTCACAGTTACAGGCAGACAAAAATTATTCAGCGCATTGTTTTTAAAGATATCAGCAAAAAAACTGCTGACAACCACATCAAATCCATAATCTTTAATTGCCCAGGCCGCGTGTTCACGGGACGAGCCGCAGCCAAAATTTTTACCGGCTACCAATATTTTTCCTGTATAACGCGTATCATTCAATGCAAAGTCCTTACGGGGGGTTTTTTCATTATCATTCTCATAACGCCAGTCGCGGAACAGATTTTTGCCGAATCCTTCCCGGCTTGTAGCCTTTAGAAAACGTGCAGGTATAATCTGATCCGTATCTATATTTTCGATATTTATGGGAACCCCGGTACTTTCTATTTTTCTTATCGCTTTCACAAGTAATTGCTGATTTTATTTATTCAAATGATCATTTCAAATTCAATTTCCACATTCATTCATCTTTACATTTCAACATTCACCACACTATATCAGTTCTCTGACATCAGTAACTCTCCCTGTAATCGCCGCTGCGGCCGCTGTTAAAGGACTCGCCAGAAACGTTCTTGCATTG
Source organism: Puia sp. (assembly GCA_036495145.1). Taxonomy (GTDB): domain Bacteria; phylum Bacteroidota; class Bacteroidia; order Chitinophagales; family Chitinophagaceae; genus Puia. Next base: position 9,536 of record DASXNJ010000158.1, on the reverse strand, counting down.
GGACCCTGTCGTCCTTCGAAATTCCGGTTGCTGGTGGAAATACAATATTTCCCGGCAGGTATTTTATCTTCATTCATGCCGAGGCAGGCTGAACATCCCGGCTGGCGGAGAATAAATCCGGCAGCTTCGAAAATTTTATCTATCCCTTCCTCATGCGCCTGTTTTTCCACCTGTTTGCTTCCGGGTACGATCCATACTTCAACGTCTTTTGCTTTTTGTTTTCCTTTTACAAAATCAGCGACGAGCCGGAGGTCTTCTATACGACTGTTTGTGCAACTCCCGATAAAAATATAATCTATCTTTTTGCCCTTGATGCCCATACCTGGCTCAAGGCCCATATACTGGAGCGATTTTTCAAATGAATGTTTCTCATTTTCTTCCAGGTCCCGCAGATTGGGTACATGGCCGCTGATGCCAATGCCCATACCCGGATTGGTGCCATAAGTAATCATCGGCTCTATTTCCGAGGCATCGATATTTAATTCAGCATCGAATTCTGCGCCGTCGTCTGTGAAAAGCGTTTTCCAGTATGTAAGGGAACTATTCCAGCTGTCACCCCTGGGCACATACTTTCTGCCCCGCATATATTTGAAAGTCGTCTCATCCGGTGCAATCATGCCGCAACGGGCGCCCATTTCAATACTCATATTACAAACAGTCATCCTTGCCTCCATCGAGAGGTTTCGGATGGCAGAACCTGCATATTCGACCGCATAACCTGTAGCACCGCTGGCAGATATTTTTGATATGATATATAATATGATGTCTTTTGACAGGACGCCGTGATGAAGTTTTCCCTCGACATTGATACGCATAAGCCTTGGTTTTGTTTGCATCAGGCATTGTGTAGCCATCACCATTTCAACTTCACTGGTACCGATACCAAACGCAATAGTTCCGAAGGCGCCGTGTGTAGAAGTATGGCTGTCGCCACAAACGATGGTCATGCCGGGTTGGGTGAATCCCATTTCGGGTCCAATTACATGGACAATCCCCTGGTAGGGATGTCCCAGACCATACAATTCGATCCCAAATTTTTTGCAATTCTTATCCAGCGTATCAACCTGCAGGCGTGAGAGTGCTTCTTTAATGGGCAGGTGTTGATTTTCGGTGGGTACATTATGATCTGCTGTTGCAACAATCTGTTCCGGCCTGAAAACCGGGAGTCCCCGTTGTTCCAGTCCCTTAAAGGCCTGCGGACTGGTTACCTCGTGTATAAAATGTTTGTCGATATACAATACGGCCGGGCCATCCTCGATGGTTTTCACCACGTGTGTCTCCCAAATTTTTTCGAATAATGTTTTTGGCTTCATATATTAATTGCTGGCACGTTCTCCGCTATCTTCCTTTCTTCAGTTGAAGGAGCGGTTCGTTGTTAAGCGTTTGCAGTAATTTTTGCGAGTTCATGTAAATCTTCTTCGCCCACTTCTTTTTTTGTATCCGCTAAACGCAGGAATTCGTTGTACAGGATATCGATTTCGTTACGAGTGAATTCATAGCCGAGTATCCGAAGGCGATGAGCCAGCGCACTACGGCCACTGCGGGCAGTGAGCACAATTTTGGATCCGTCGGCACCTACTTCATCCGGATTGATAATCTCATACGTCTGTGCATCTTTTAAAAATCCATCCTGATGTATTCCGGATGAATGCGAGAATGCATTAGAACCGACAATGGCTTTGTTGGGTTGTACATTCATTCGCATGGTTTCTGAAACCAGTCGGCTCACCGGATTCAGAGACTGGGTTTTAATACCCGTGGTAAATCCTAAATCCGAATGTTGTTTTATAATCATGACAACTTCCTCCAAAGCGGTATTACCAGCTCTTTCACCCAAACCGTTAATGGTACATTCAATCTGGCGGGCTCCGGCGATAATTCCGGCAATAGAGTTAGCGGTTGCCAGTCCAAGATCATTGTGGCAATGGCATGAAATAATCGCTTTATCAATATTACTTACATGGTTTACCAGATAGCTAATTTTTTCTCCATATTGATAAGGTAGACAGTAGCCGGTCGTATCCGGAATATTGACCACGGTGGCCCCGGCTTTTATGACGGCTTCCACTACACGCGCCAGGTAAGCGTTATCGGTACGTCCTGCGTCTTCTGCGTAAAATTCCACATCTGCCACCAGGTTTCTGGCCCATTTAACAGCCTGTACAGCCCGCTCAATAATATCTTCCCGGTTGGAATTGAATTTTGCTTTAATATGAAGATCGGAAGTGCCAATACCAGTGTGTATTCGGGGATGTCTGGCTTTCTTTAGTGCCAGTCCGGCAGCTTCAATATCTGCTTTCACGGCCCGGCTGAGTGCACAGACACTGGCGTTTCTGACCACTTTTGAAATCTCTTCCACCGAATGAAAATCACCAGGACTTGAAATTGGAAAACCGGCCTCTATAATGTCAACGCCCAGATTTTCCAGTTCCAGGGCCAGTTCCAGCTTTTCCTTGGTATTCAGTTTACAGCCGGGAACCTGTTCCCCGTCGCGCAGGGTGGTGTCAAAAATGAATATTTTGTCGGTTTTCATATCGTTTTGGGAAATGAGTTGTTTCGAAGTTATTTTTGTTTGGTTCAACACACAAATCAAAATCCCGTTTGAATTACAGTTCAGAAAGGGGTGTTTATCTTCTGAAACCCGCGACAGTCCTTAATTTAGACGTTCCAAATTACGATGCCCAACCGCTCTTCTGATACCTTGTTTCAACTTGTTAAATCTCTGAAAAAGTCGGAGAAGCGCAATTTTAAGCTGTATGTGAAGCGAAATTCCGCTTCAGAGGAGCTGAAAATCATTTATTTATTCGACGCCCTGGATAAAATGGAGATATATGATGAAGCCGGTCTGTTGAAGAAAAACAAACAGTTGAGCAAACAGCAACTTTCTAATATCAAGGCTCATTTATATAAACAAATACTGAGCAGTTTAAGGCTTATACGGGGGGAACAGAATATCGTTATCCAGTTACATGAACAAGTAGACTATGCTGAAATCCTTTATAACCAGGGACTTTATCTGCAAAGCCTGAAAGTGCTTGACCGCATTAAGGAATACGCCCGGCAATTTCATCAATATAGTTATGTCCTGGAGGTACTGCTCTTTGAACAAAAAATAGAGTCCCTCCATATCACAAGGAGTATGCAGGATCGGGCCCTGAAACTGGCTGATGAAATGGAAGCTGTAAATGAACAGATTCGCCTCGCTGGAAAACTTTCAAGCCTTTCACTTCAATTATATAGCTGGTATATCCAGCATGGAGTGGCACGTAATGAAAAAGATGAAATCGCTGTCAAAGAATTTTTTGAGACAAGGCTACCGGTTCCGATGCCTTCCAATAACGGATTTTATGAGCATCTGTATCTCTTTCAATGTTACAGCTGGTATGCATTTATCGGTCAGGATTTTCTTTCCTACTACCGTTATACGCACCGCTGGGTGGAACTTTTTGAAAAGGAACCACCTATGATCCAGATTGAAACGGCGCAATATATCAAAGGCATGCATAATTTGCTGGGCGCACATTTTGATTTGCTGAATTACCCGAAATTTCTGGAAACACTTCACCGCTTTGAAATATTTTTCAATTCAGATGAGGTACAGGAAAATGATAACAATCGCATACAGACTTTCGTTTACCTGCACATTGCGAAAATCAATAAACATTTTATTGATGGTACTTTTTCAGAAGGATTGAACCTGGTACCTTATATAGAAGAAAAACTGAAGGAATATGAAATCTATCTGGACAGGCATCGCATCCTGGTTTTTTATTACAAATTTGCCAGCCTCTATTTCGGCAGCGGGGATTACGAAAACACGATCAAATATCTCAACAAGATCATCAACTGGAAAATGGATCTGCGAACAGATCTTCAGTGTTATTCCCGTTTGTTGCACCTGATTGCCCACTATGAACTTGGCAACGATAATTTATTGGAATACCTGATCAAATCTGTTTACCGCTTTATGGCAAAAATGGAAAATCTAAGCCTCGTGGAGGAAGAAATATTCCGGTTTTTGAGAAAATCATTTCAAATGAGTCCTCAGGAACTTAAACCCGGATTTTCAAAATTACTCGAGCGACTCAGGAATTATGAAAAGAACCGTTTCGAAACGCGGGCGTTTGTCTACCTCGATATTATTTCCTGGCTTGAAAGTAAAATCAGGGATGTGCCCGTTCAGAAAATAATCCGCGAAAAATTTCTTGAGAGAAATGGGAAAGCAATTCAGGTATAATGATATTAAATAGTTTTTTGATACATTTCATCAACAATTCATATCGATATGCAGCAAACTTTAAAAAAAGTAACTCTTTTTCTCTCCGCTTTTTTAATGGCGGTTACAGGCATCGTCGCCCAGGAACTTCATAGCCGCTGGGATGAATTGACTGCCAGCGAGTGGCCGAAGGCATTGCAGGTGTCGAACCAGACATGCATTTTGCCCATAGGAATTCTTGAGAAACATGGTCCGCATGTGCCTATAGGATCTGATTTGATACAGGTACGTGAATGGGCGGCACGGGCGACCAAAAAAGAGTACACCGTTGTATTTCCTGATTATTTTTACGGGCAAATCAATGAAGCGCGGCATCAGTACGGCAGTTTTGCGCTGCCTGAACGGATTGTATGGGATTTACTGGAAGCAACCTGTGATGAAATTGCCCGAAATGGATTTAATAAGATTGTAATCATCAACGGTCATGGCGGGAACCCGGAACTGATCCGCTATTTTATACAAACCAGGCTCGAAAAGAGAAGAAATTACGCAGTCTACTTTTTTGAACCCGGTTCTGATACAGTGTATCGGAAAAAAATGAGCGAGCTTCATAAATCTGATCCTGCAGGGGATCAGCATGCCGGCGAAAGAGAAACATCTTCACTATTGTATTTGAGACCGGATCTGGTAAAAATGGATAGTGCGACAAATGAATCCGGTGCCAATCAAAAAAGGCTGGACATCCCCAATGTATATACGGCCATCTGGTGGTATGCCGACTATCCGAACCATTATGCGGGAGAAGGAGCAAAAGCAACCCGTGAACTGGGACAACTGGTAAATGAACATTATATCGAATCATTGGTCAGGGCATTGAAAGCAATAAAGGCGGACACAAAAACCCTTGAATTGCAAAATGAATTTTTCAACCGTGTAAAGGGCCAACCTTAAGAGGATCATACAGATTGGAAAGAAAACGCCTGGATGGCCGTTCAACCGTGAACAGCAGTCCAGGCATTTTTCATTAAGCCTTATTGAATTTTTCTACTACAACAAAATTACCATCGCTGTCTGCTTTAACGGTCCTCCAGGTTTTAGCATCCTCCAGTTTGATGTAATAAGTAATTTCGTAAGGTGTCGAGAGCTCCGTTACAGAGTAAATCTTTTTACCCGGAAATTTTTCCCTGAGGATGGCGATCAGATAATATGGAAGTTTTTCTTCGGAGTAATAACGAAGAGCGTTTAGAAAACTACCATCCTTATTATAATGAATAGTTGATTTTACTCCTGCCTCCTCAAAATTGACCGCGTAGGTTTCCGGATATTCCAGCCATTTTACCCTTACTGCATTGGGATAGGATTCGTTAAATGACTGAACCAATTTCTCATTGATAACAGATACGGCCGCCATGGAACTCATTCCGGTGACGAAGAGATAAATAATAAACAGATACTTTTTCATGGTTACTTTTTTTGATTAGCGATTGTTTGACCACATAAAAGTATATATCAGTTGGACTACATAAGTGGCCGGTTTTTTTAAATGTGATAGTCCGGTTTAATTTCCGTCCCAGGACTTTTTCCGTTGGTGAAATCAATCTTGCCGTTCATTGCGTCAGAAGCGTCACTGGTGAGTTAAATCGCGACTTGTGCGTTATTCAGAATTTCTCTTTGATTGTTTTGATCAGTTTCCCAACGGCTATTTCAGCTTCTTTTTCATTCATCCACGCAAATCCCATTCTCGTGGAGTTGAGTGAAACGGAACCCGAATTATGGATAAGCCCATTGGACAGAATCAATCCCTGTGGCCGAAGCTTTTCTGTGAGTGCCGGGAGGGGAATGGATTTATTGAATTTTGCCCAGATCGCGAGACCTCCATCCGGGATCCTGAATTCGATGAATGACGCCAGATGTTCTGTCAGCAAGTTGCAAACAAAATCGCGGCGTCGGTGATATTCATTCAATGCTTTTTTCATATGCCTGCGGATTTCACCATTTGAAAACATTTCCGCCAGTGCCAACTCCATGATCGGGTCACCTTGTGTATCCATGATTTGTCTTAGTCTGGCCAGTTCCAATAATAAATTAGGGGGTGCGACCACGTAGCCGGTTCTGATAGCCGGAGCAATGGTTTTACTCAGGGTGCCTATATAAATGATCATGCCCTTCTGATCCGCGCTGATGAGTGGCAAAATGGGGCTGCTTAAATAATGAAAGTCATAATCGTAATCATCTTCAATAATGATAAATCCATATTTTTCTGATAATTCCAGTAATCTGATCCTCCTGGATGCAATCAATGTAACGGTCGTGGGATAGTGATGATGCGAAGTGATATAAACGGCTTTAATCTTTTTCTTTCTGCAAATTTTTTCGATGGCGTCTACGTCAATTCCCATGTCATCCACTTTTACCCGGATCAAACGCATACCAGCATTTAGAAAACAATGATCGGCATAGTAATAATTGGGGTCACCGACAATCATATTCTGTCCACTCGAAAAAAGAACACAGGTGATTAAATACAAGCCGAACTGACTGCCCCTCGTGGTCATAATATTTTCAAAACTTGTTTGCAGTCCCCGGCTGCTATTCAGATACTCGGAAAGAATCTCCCGGAACTTTTGTACACCGGCCGTTTCCACATAAGAGAGATATCTCAGATTCACCATTCTGGACAGTATGCTTTTATATGATCTGGCAAGTTCATTTACAGGCATTAACCGAACGTCCGGCCCATCATGAAAGCCGGTGATATTCCTGTTTGGCATCACCGGAGTTCTGATACCGTTATTAACTTTCACCGGATAGCCGGTTGTAACAGGAAATGAATTGCGTTTTTCGGCCTTCATATAAAAACGCCGCGGATTTATTTCAGGCAGCGCTTTACTGGTGAAAGTTCCTTTGGACGGACGCATTTCAATCCAACCCTGTGCGTCTAATTCTTCGTATGCCCTGACAATTGTTTTCCGGTGCACGTCCAGCAATTCAGACATTTGGCGGGTACCGGGTAATTTTATGCCGGGTCCGATCCTGCCTTTCTTCATTTCCTGAATGATCGAATTGGCTATTTGCAGATAAACGGGAACATCACATTCCTTATCTACTTCGATGATGGTGCGCCAGGGGAGCATGTGGACTACCGGTTTAGTTTAAAAACATTGGTAAGATAGTCCAAAGTTAAAATCTTTACTTTTGGGCGCTTCCGTCGGGTTACTTTGGTAAATTAATGCAAACCTTGTACCTTTGCCTCCCTTATGCTGGCATTTTCAGAAATAATCCACTTTTAAAGTATTGATTTTCAACAAAGTAAGTTGCAAAATGGAATCATTATTCCTCCTGTAAACTGCTTTGTAAATGCATTTGTGGTAACCGTCTTTTAAAAACCTGATATCAAATAATATGGCTATTAAAAAAGAAAATCGTCCCAAAGCCACTTTCTCAAAAATCACCATCGGGCTTGCTTCTCCCGATTCCATCCTGGAAAGATCTTATGGAGAGGTTTTAAAGCCTGAAACAATAAACTACAGAACCTACAAACCCGAAAGGGATGGTTTGTTCTGCGAACGCATATTCGGACCTGTAAAGGATTACGAATGTGCCTGTGGTAAATATAAAAGGATCCGTTATAAAGGGATCGTGTGTGACCGCTGCGGTGTGGAAGTAACCGAAAAAAAGGTTCGCCGTGAACGCATGGGTCATATCAAACTCGTGGTGCCGGTGGTTCATATCTGGTATTTCAAGAGTCTTCCGAACAAAACCGGTTATCTGCTGGGTATGAGTTCGAAGAAACTGGAGAGCATTGTGTACTATGAAAGATATGTAGTGATCCAGTCAGGAATCCGTGCCGATAAGAATCAAAATCAGGGAGATCTTCTGACAGAAGAGGAATATCTTGAAATTCTCGAAACACTTCCAAAAGACAATCAGTATTTACCAGACGACGATCCGCAAAAGTTCATCGCTAAGATGGGTGCTGAAGCTGTTCATGATCTTTTGCAGAGAATTGACCTGGATCAGTTGAGTTTTGATTTGCGGGCAGCAGCAGCCAATGAAACCTCTCAGCAACGTAAGGCAGATGCGCTGAAACGTCTCAGCGTAGTTGAAAGTTTCCGTGATGCCAACACAAGAATTACAAACCGTCCTGAATGGATGGTTATGCAATATATTCCTGTTATTCCTCCTGAATTACGTCCGCTGGTGCCCCTGGATGGTGGCCGGTTTGCGTCTTCGGATCTGAATGATCTCTATCGCCGTGTGATTATCCGGAACAACCGCCTGAAGCGTTTGTTGGAAATTAAAGCACCCGAAGTGATCCTGCGAAATGAAAAGAGAATGCTGCAGGAAGCCATTGATTCGCTATTTGATAACAGCCGTAAATCCAATGCCGTGAAAGCGGAAGGAGGAAGAGCGTTGAAATCATTGAGTGATGTACTGAAAGGTAAACAGGGACGTTTCCGTCAGAACTTACTGGGTAAACGTGTTGATTATTCAGGTCGTTCCGTGATCGTGGTCGGTCCTGAATTGAAGTTGCATGAATGCGGATTACCTAAAGACATGGCTGCAGAACTTTTCAAGCCGTTTATCATTCGTAAACTCATTGAAAGAGGTATTGTAAAGACAGTAAAATCTGCCAGAAAGCTGGTTGATCGCAAGGAGGCCATCGTTTGGGATATCCTGGAAAATATACTGAAAGGGCATCCGGTGATGCTGAATCGTGCACCAACCCTTCATCGTCTTTCCATACAGGCATTTCAGCCAAAACTTATTGAAGGTAAAGCGATACAGTTACATCCGCTGGTTTGTACATCGTTCAATGCGGATTTTGACGGTGACCAGATGGCAGTTCATGTACCACTGAGCAGTGCAGCAGTTCTGGAAGCCCAGTTACTGATGCTTTCCAGTCATAATATCCTGAACCCGCAAAATGGAACACCGATCACCCTGCCTTCACAGGACATGGTATTGGGATTGTATTATATAACAAAAGGAAAAAAATCCACCCCCACAGAGAAAGTGAAAGGGGAAGGAAAATCATTTTATAGTCCTGAAGAAGTTATCATCGCATACAACGAAGGACAGCTTGACTTACACGCGTACATTAAAGTTAAGGTGAATGTTAGAAATGAAAATGATGTACTGGAAAAAAAGCTGTTGGAAACAACGGTGGGACGGGTATTGTTCAATCAGCATACGCCGGCCGAAGTAGGTTTCGTAAATCAGTTGCTGACAAAAAAATCACTTCGTGAAATCATCGGTAATATTATCAAATGGACCAACGTTCCAAAAACCGCTAAGTTCCTTGATGATATCAAAACCC
>DASXNJ010000157.1:0-4251 GCA_036495145.1 Puia sp. | reverse complement strand
TCTCATGATCAGCATTTTTACTTCGTCCTGGTTTTATGACCAGAAGAATATCGGATGCCAGATTAAATCTCCTGTATTGTGGCTTGTTGGTTTACGCCGGCAACTTCCCATGGAGATTCAGAACCCGCAGGTACAAATTATACTGGAAAGGTTACTGGGTCAGGTATTGTTTTCTCCTCCAAATGTTGCGGGATGGCCCGGCGGTAAACACTGGATTGACAGTTCAAGCCTCATGCTTCGTATGCAGCTGCCCCAAATCGTGTTCAGGTCTGATGTCATCCTGTCGAATCCAAAAGACGATGATGATGTAATGATGGGCATGCGCGACCAGATCCTGTCTAAAAATCTTAAAAAAGTCAGGAATCCCGGAACCCAGTTTTTTCAGGCTAAAATTCTTTGGGAGGACTATATAAAAAATTTTAATGAAACCCCTGAAAATGCAATTTATACTGCCATCTCCGATTTGCTTTTGCAAAAGGTAACAGCAGTAAACGAAAATGATATGATCCCTTATATTGATGAATCCAATTCTGAAAAACGAATTCAATCCATCACGATACGCCTGATGGGTACGCCTGAATACCAGTTGTGCTGAATAAAAAATAAATGCATGCTGATCAATCGAAGAAAATTTTTGACGCTGGGTTCACTCGCGACCGGCACGATAATGCTTCCAAAATTCCTGAAAGCATTTGAAGGACCTGTTCAGTCATTAAACAACCAAAAAGTGCTGGTTGTATTACAGCTCAGCGGAGGAAATGACGGATTAAATACGGTTATCCCTGTTCGTAATGACATTTATTACCGGGAAAGACCAGGGCTTTCCATTTCCAGAGAAAAATCACTTTCTCTGAACGATGAAGCCGGATTACATCCGTCACTGACTCAGTTAAAAGCATTATTTGATGAAGGAAATCTTTCGATATTGAATAATGTTGGATATCCAAATCCTGACCGTTCCCATTTTCGCAGTATGGATATCTGGCAAACTGCCAGCAACAGCAATGAAGTTTTGAATTCAGGGTGGCTGGGCCGCTATCTCGATGCAGAATGTGTGAATTGTTCCAGACCAACACAGGTGTTGGAAATCGATGATATGCTAAGCCTCGCCTTAAGTGGAGAAAACATGAAAGGCATTGCTCTACGGGATGCGAAACGCCTGTATGATACCAGTCAGGATCCATTTTATAAGAAGATGCTCAATGGGGGTTTGCAGAGTCAGGACGACGAACCAGTCTCTTATTTATATAAGGTAATGGCGGAGACGATATCCGGTGCTGACTATATTTTCCAGCAAAGTAAACTTCGTCCAAGCCCTACAGTTTATCCCAATTCTGAAATAGGGAAAAATCTTAAGACCATTGCCTCGCTGATTTCATCAGATATCAATACCAGGGTTTATTATGTGTCTCTCGGCAGTTTCGACACGCATGTCGGTCAGCAGGCAAAACAGGAAAAATTATTTACAGAGCTCAATGAAGCCATCAAACCATTCACCGATGATCTGAAATCATGTCATCGTTTTGAAGACGTTTTGATGATCAGTTTTTCTGAATTCGGACGAAGGGTGAGCGAAAACGGAAGCGGTGGTACAGACCATGGAACAGCAAACAATATGTTTCTGATCAGTGGAGGCTTAAAAAATAAAGGGATTTTGAATGAAATGCCTGATCTCTCGAATCTTACCGACGGTGATCTGAATCAGGAACTGGATTTTAAAAGAGTATATGCTACGGTGTTGAACAAATGGCTGCGGGCGGATGATTATAGGATTCTTGGAAGAAAATATGAGTACTTGAATTTTATCTAGTAAACCATGTCCTTGGCCATTGGCCGGTCTCATATTCTGTTAATCCGAAACCGGTCTATCTAATCAACACAACCGTCCCTTTTTCGCTGTGCAGGTTTCCGAGATAGTCATGGCCCTTTATCATCCACACATAAGTGCCCACCGGTTGGGGCTTTCCATTCAGCGTTCCATCCCAACCAGGGCCCTCTCCCTGACTACTGTACACTTTTTGTCCGAATCTATTAAATACTTCGAAATAATCGATGGATTGCATACCTGCAAGTATAGGATGAAACCGATCGTTTATACCATTATTGTCAGGAGTGAAGGCGTTGGGTACATACATTGAAGGTCCCTTATAAGCTTTGATTTGAATGGTATCATAGGTTGGGCAGCCAAAGGAAGTATAGGCTTTTACGATGTATTGAACATTGTCGTTCAGTATAGCGACAGGGTCGGCGATATTCGGATCATTTAAAAAACTGGCAGGTTGCCATTGATAAAATTCACCGCCACTCGCATGAAGCTGGAGTGGCTGGCCAAAAGCAACGATCGTATCATTCCCGACCTTTGCATTCGTCTGGTAAATAGTCAGCTGCGCAGATAACGTATCTGAAGAACAACCGGCATTATTGACTGCATAAACATCTACGGTGTACATTCCTCCACGGGGAAAGTAATGCTTAATTTCTGAGGAACTGTCCACCTGACCATCGCCTGTATTCCAATACCATTGACGAATCGGGACGGAAGGCGTCAGATTGTTTGCTGAAAGAGGCTCCGGATCGCCATAACAGGCATCCTGAACCGAAATACTGGTTACTGGTTTCTCAGTTACGTTAAATGTTTTTGAAACGGGCTGCGACACACACCCTTCCACTGTATGAACAACAAGATCGATTTGCAAACTTTCAATTGGAAAAGTTTTTGTCAGGATGGAGTCTGTTGTTTGAACAAGCTCAGATACATTGTTGAAATCCCAATTCCACTGGTTGATGGTTCCATATTGAACATGAGAGTCGTCAGAAAGGAGTACCGGGTAATTGGCACAAATAATTTTAGGCGACGTGTTAAAACCCGCATCAGGAATGGATCCAATGGTGATGGTGCGCCTGAGTGTATCAGATGTACATCCGTTATTTGCCTCAATATTAAGCTTTATGGTATAATAACCCGGCTGAGGGTAATGATGAGGGGGAGGCGCCTGCCCCTGGAATTTTGTGCCATCCCCAAATTCCCACCACCAGTTGGTGATTGTTCCAAATGAAGTGGATTGATCAATAAAATTGATATTGGCCGGAGCGCAGAAATTCTGACCGGGTGGCGTGATAAAATCTGCCGTGAGGGCCGTGCAAAATTTCTGAATATTACTTTTTCCTCCGGTGGCAGAAGTAAATCCCCAATATACCTGCGGTCTTCCATTGAAAATTTCATTGACCAGATCAGTATGCGTCTGGACCCTGGGCACATTGTCAATTTCTGCGGAAAGAATTTTTGCACCGGCATCCCAGATAATCCTGAAAGTATGCCAGTGACAGTCTTCAATATTGGGATTATTTGCTAGGGCCTGAACCGGAAACGCAAGCGTATTCGAGCTTCCCACATGAAGATCTCCATTTTTGAAAATACCTACATGGTCATACGGTGGATCGTTATAATCAAAATTCTGATAAGTATCTATCGGAATGCCCACAGAAGGTGACACATTCTGAAACCCAATTCCCTGACCGGCAGCCCCGAGATTCGTACCAATGGGTTGCAGCACGAAGGCAATTCCATCAGCCCCATCCAGATCTTTGCAACCCAGGTAAACACTAAAAATATAATTAAAGGAATTGCTGAGATCGATCAGGTTTTTGTTCCATACTGAACCTGCCAGAAACATTTGATCATAGGTGAGCTGGTAGCAATTACAGGATTCCTGAATCGCACTGCCATTCAAAATATAAGGCGTTTCCTCCTGCGCAAAAAGCGAAAAAGGAAACATACCGGCGAAAGCCAGTGCATAAAACAGGAAACACCTTGATCTCATAAGCAGAATCATTACCCAAAGGCGGAACAACTTTCTTCACAGGAGATTTAGAAATATTCTTATGTAGAAAAGATGTTCAGGTCGATTCTAAGGCAAGGATGAACTTCGCTTCGCTGCTCTGACAACAGGATACAAAAATTCCGTGGATTTTTCCAATACAATGAAGGAAAACTCCATTTCTCTGTTTAATACCGTATTAAACGCAAGGATGGGGAGATGGATTTACCAGCTCTGCTTGGCAACACCTGCTTTAATAGCTTCGAGTGCCTTTGCTTCACCCAGCAGAGTAGTGAGTTTGTTTCCTTTGCCGTCATGGCCCTGAGCCATATAAGCGCCCTTGGCAGTCTTGCTGATCACCGCGTCCATGATCGGAACATTTTTTTCTTTGGTCTTGACGTTATATGCTGTAAGTACTACGGTGGACATTTCT
>DASXNJ010000156.1:0-4136 GCA_036495145.1 Puia sp. | reverse complement strand
TATATTCTTCTATCTCTTTTGCCCAAATGGCAGTAAGTAAAAAAGAAGGCGGTTCCGTTGTAACAAAACTCGGCATGGGAATCAAAGTAAATGACGGATCCTCCTTAAAACGAGAACAAATTACTATCAACGATGTCACCTGTCCACTTCAGATGGGTGATATCGGTATAGAAACTTCTTACTCTTCTTCGAGTTATTCTTTCATCCCTACAGGAAATGTTTCTACTACAGAACCGATCGTGGCATATGAAGTCGTTCATCTTATTTATAACGTATTTGGAGAACATATAAAAACTCTTTCAAATACACAGGTTACGGATATTAACGGACCAAAAGATCTATCAAAAAATGGGAGCTGGTACGCTTCTGAAAGCAATGTCAGTCAATTTTTAATTTGTGTTTCGTTCGTCTCCAATGTGAGAACTCAAAACGGGAAATTGTGGCATTATAATTTGAATGCTCTCGTAGCGCAACTAAAGAAATTAGAAATCTCTTTTGAAGAAGGATATATTCCTAAAAAGGATCTGGATAAGGAAAGTAATAATTATAGGTCTATTGTAAGTATAAAATAGCAAAACACATTGTCATGGGGAAAAACCAGTCTAATTCTTGTTGCAGTATGAGTTCTTCCTTGTTGAGGCGAGGTATATTGTACTCATGTACTTCTGTGAATGTACGATCATAAAGAATCACCTTAAAGCCATCCGCATTTTCCAGAATACTGGCGTGTAATTCTGCTGATTTATCATGAATTGTTTGCAGTTTGATATCGGCTCCAGACCAGCCGATATTTTTTTAACCGATGAGAGTCTGGGCGGAAAGAAAATAAAATGAAAGGGAAAGACACAATAAAAGAATGGTACGCATACGGCTTTTTAATGGGTTCGGATAAAAATAAACAAATACCGTCATTGCACCGTTTTTTCACCCTTTTTTGGATCGCCCATTGTATTAGATTCATTAAAATTTTATTTTTGTGGAACAGGTAATGGATCAAATCAAACTATATAATATTCTCAGGACGGATTTGCATCTTACGGATGATAAGGCCGCTGATTTTGTCTCAGCTCTGGGCGCCATTACATCCATGGAGCTCGACAGAAAGATTCAGGCACTCGCTACTAAGGATGATTTAAGAACATTATCACTCGCAACTAAAGATGATCTTAGAGCATTATCAATCGCAACCAAAAATGATATTCTGGATCTTAACAAAAAGATATACCTGATCGGTCTGGTTCAGTTTATAGCACTCGTTACAAGCATGCTGGCGATCGTGAAATTTATGAGATAATATTTGCCCTCCAATTTTAGCAGGCATCTAAGGGTATACCCTTAGCTGATCAGCTTCAATTCTCCTCAGAGCTGTTCCTTTTGATCCAAAATCTTTTGTAATATTATGGTGCGATCATGTTTGATTCCCTTTCACCTTAAACCACCATGTTGATTGCGCGGAAAATAATTGACTGCGAAACCCGCGATCCCTATAACCTATGAACACGTTCATCCGCTTTTCCTTTGCGGTCCTTGCCCTTACACTGATCTCGCTGCATGCCATCGGACAGATACAAAGAGAAAACTCTTCCGTTACTGATCTCCTCCAGTCAAATCAGCATTTCGACAGTACCCTCCTGCAAAAAATTCTTCTTCAGCATCCCGCAAGAGCACAGTGGAATCATAGGACAGTTCCATCGAATAAACCTGTATCGGGTCTGACTACTCCGCCGAATATTCTTCAACAGAAAAAATCACCATTGCTTTCCACTTCGCGTACGTTGGGAACACCAGGTTGCCAGGATACTTCGGGACGACTTGTCACAACACAAAACGGTGAATACTTCGCGCCCGGAGGGGCTATAACAAAATTACGTGATGGTAATATCCTGGCCCCTGGATTTCATCAGCAAACTTCCGCGCCTTTTTATTTTTTTCCCGACCTCGTAAAATATGATCCTGTCGGAAATGTCATCTGGTCAAAATTCTTTGACGGACCAGGCATATATCCCATGAACGTGGCGGCGGCATACAATAGTTTTGAATTAAATGATGGCTCGATACTGATGGCGGGCGAGATGGAAGTCCCGACTGCCTTTAACAGCCGCGAAGAATTGATCTTATGGAGACTCGACGCAAACGGAAATGTATTGTGGGTCCAAACAGACAGCTGTTCCATCTGGGTTCCCAACAACGGACATCTCGATGTGATGGGCTTGACCCAGGACCCGGCAGGTAATATTTATTTATGCGGAAACCAGTATATCGGCGACGCAATCACATCCGGAAGTTTTGTTTTGAAAATGGACCCGGCGGGTAATATCGCGTGGGACAGATATTATTCCATGCGTTCATCGGCGTGTTATGGCCTTCTTTATCTCGGAGGTGAACTGTCGGTGTATGGTGTGAATCCATTCCTCTATATACCCGATGGCAGCGGCAATCAGACGAACAGTCTCTGGAACATCCGGATAAATCCGTCTACGGGTGATACCTTTCGCACAAAAAGCTGGTATGCTGATTTTGGAGCCAGTTCCGGATGGAACAGTATATTAGACAGGGGGTGGATGCAGCAACTGTCGAATGGAAATATTGCCATTTCCGGTGATGCGCTGGCTGAGTACCGGATAAATGTTACACCTGTTATTCATGGGATCACAATGGAATTTGATCCTTCTTTTCATTTCATCCGCGGCTGGATGCTGGAGTCAAATCTGCCCGCCAATAATTACAGTACAGTGATCAATGAACATGCCTCCGGCAGGATCTCTTATATCTATATCCCGGTCGTGCCGGGTTATACCAACCCGAATATTATGGGAGCCGCCGAACAGGGCCAGATCGTTAAAGAAAGAGTACTGGATGGAAAAACCCTTCAGAATAACTGGTCGACCAACTTTCTTAATTTTTCCGCGAATGAGGATATGGAAATGCAATGGGTCAGCGACGGCGTCACCAATACGATCAGTGGAGAAGAGTTCATCCGGCTCCATGATAGTGATACCAGCAGTGTTTGTGCGGGCACCGATACCGCTATCAGCTGGATGGTGCCCTATGCCATGCTGCCTTTTCCATATTTCAGATGCGATTCAATCTCTAAAAACAGTTTCCGGAGATCCAATCGTCCGGTACCTGCACCGGCGGATGGAATTCTGCAACAACAGTCCGCCTGCAAACTGATATCGTTTTGTGACTCCATGAAAATTTTTAGTAACCAGCTCCAGGTATGTGCGGGACAACCGGTCACTTTTATCTGCAGGAGAAATCCCGAATGCGGTGCGAGACCTGTCTGGTTATATGACACGTCGAATATTCAGTCCGCTTCCACACCGAGTGATTCTACACTTCAACTGATTTACAGGGATGAGTTTCACGGACAGTTAAAGGCTGTGATGACCGGTACCTGTAAAAATTTAAGCGATTCCCTCCTGTTTACGGTATTGCCGGCGGGAGCATCCATTTCGCTTGGGCCAGACGGATGGCTCTGTCCTGATAGCACGACCGTACTTCGTCCGGCAAAGGGATATCCCGGTTATTTGTGGCAGGATGGATCAGTGGCAGATACCCTGCTGGTGACTGCGCCCGGAAAATATTATGTAACGGTCACCAATACCTGCGGATCGCCCATGAGTGATACGGTCGTATTTCAAACGGCTACCGGATTAAACTTTTATATCGGTCCAGACACCGCCTGTTGTTTGAAAGATCCCGTGACGTTGCATGCGCCCGATGGTTATAATCAATATTCCTGGATATCAGGCAACCAGACCATTAATAACAATATAAAGTCATTCATTGTATATCCTCCGGCAACTACTCAATATATTGCTGTAGCACAAACCGCCCAGGGCTGTACGGTAAAAGACAGTATTTTAATAACGATCAAAATTCCGGATCCTGTTCATCTCGGCAACGATACCAGTTTCTGTACGGGGGATAGTATTCTCCTGAATGCGGGAAGCGGATTTTTGAATTACAGCTGGAATACCGGTGCATCGGCCGCGACCGTCCGGATCTCGAAGCAGGGAACATATTCTGTGAAGGCACAATCCGCCAACGGATGTTATGCCAGCGACACACTCATTATAAAAAAACTTTTTCCCTTACCCCTGGTAAAACTGAGTCCCGACAACTGGCTTTGC